>DASPUR010000001.1:0-15629 GCA_035622795.1 Methanoregula sp.
AGAGCGGGGCAGCGGGCTTGCGGCTCCTCTCCAATTTTATCGGCCTTGTCTGAAAACAGTCCCGCCTTGCCGGCTCCCGGGCTCTTACCGGTTTAATCCGGAACTTTTTTGCCCCGGAACGGAGTGATAGTACCGCATGAAAAAGATCCTCCTCCTCGCGATCGGCCTGATGCTCCTCGTGGGGTCCGTCTCCGCGTACGGCCTGTACATCGCCTGCCCCCAGAGCATCCAGGTCGGCGATCCCCTCAAGTGCTCGGTGGACAGCGATTTTCCGGCCGGGACCTCGTTTGACCTGGTCTTTTACCAGTCCCAGTATACCGCAACCCAGATAAATTCGCAGCCGGTGGTGATCCAGGACGACCACGCTACCCAGTACGTCCTCTACGATACCGCGGGGCTCCCGGGAGGGCAGTACAAGGTCGAGGTCCATTTCAACGGGCCGCAGGAGTCCTCGCTCCGGTCCGACTCGGTAACCTCCGTCCTGGTCACGCTCCAGGACCGTTCCGGTGAGATCACCATCACCTCGCCGTCTTCGCAGCCGCTGGCGAGCGCCCTGAGGATCGAGGGATCGATAGCCAAGAAGGGGAACAGCGGCGTGCAGATCAAGGTCACCGGGCCGGACGGCACGGTCTTCCCGCAGCAGTACATCGAGACGAAGAACAACCCGCAGAACGGTGCCGGGGTCTTCTCAAAGCAGGTCCTGGTCGGGAGCCCGGGCGACTATGACGTCAGTTTCTCCGATCCAGACGGCTTCATCGGCACCATCAGTTTCCTGGTCACGGCCCCCGCGACCATTACGATGGCAACGGTCCCGGTAACGGTGGCCACCTCCCGGACAACCCGGCCCATAACCACGGTCCCGACACCCTGGCCGACCGCGACAAAATCCCCCCTCTCACCCGTGACTGTCACCGGTGCACTTGCACTGGCAGGGATTTTCATCGTCTGGAACAGGCGCCGGCCCTGATCCTTTTTTTAGTCTTTGCGGGCCGGAACGCAATTCCCGTTCATCGGCAAAATGCCTGATAAAACAATAAAAAATTATTTTCTTCGTTTCAGCAGCCAGCCTTCGTACACGAGCATGACGGCGATGACCAGCACCCCGCCGAGAAGGAAGGCGAGGACCGGATCGACTGGCGGGGCGGCTGGCAGGGAAGTCGCGGCGTAGGTGGCCGCCTTCATCACGGCGTTTCCTGCATTGCTGTCCGACTCGTGCTGGACAGCAGCCGGGGCCAAAACTTCCCCGGTACCGAGGGCCTGCGGGGTGAAGAGCGATCCCAGCGTCGGCGCGAGGAGCGAGAAGGCCAGCGTACCAAGTACTACGATCGCGAAGAGCGAGGCGTACTTGAGGAGGAGCGACCGTACATCGGCAGGTTTCGGGGCTACGATGAGGAGCCGGTCGGTGAGCGAATAATATTTCACCTCGCGTCCCTTGACGCTGTACCGGGTGTCGGCAACCGAGATGAGCCCGGCATCGAGCAGGTTCTCGAGGTGGTATTTTGCCGTGTTCAGCGGGACCGCCAGTTCCTCGGTTATCTCGGAGAGGCTCTTGTTCTTCCCTGCAAGACTCCTGAGAATATCGCCGGCGGTCGGGTTTGCAAGCGCCTTTGCTATCTTCTGCGCATTTTCATCGCCCGGTTCCAGGATAACCACGTTTTCAGCCATGGATTGCAGAGATGATACGCTCGCGGCCGACTTTCAGGGCGAGGTCGAGCTGGGCCAGGTCCGGTCCGCCTCCCTGCGCCATCGCAGGCTTCCCCCCGCCTTTCCCGCCGAGGAGGCTGCAGACCTGCCCGATGATCTCGCCGGCGTTTACCCGGGAGTCGCCCGAGGCGAGGACGACCCTTGCCGTGTCGCCCGCGGAAGCAAGGAGGGCGATGCCGCCTTTCTCCGAGACGGAGGTTGCGAGGGCGGAGAGCTCCTTTGCCGGGAGGTCGATGCGCCGGATGACCACGTCGATTCCGCCTATTGATTCGGCGACGAGCGACTGCATCTCCAGCTCGACGATCCGTGCGCTCATCCGCTCGATCTCCTTCCTCTGGTCCTTCCATTCGGTGAAGAACCGGGTCACGGTCGGGGGGAGGTTCTCCGTCTGGACCGAGAGGACTTCCGCGGCCGCGGTCACGACCTGTTCAAGGTGCTGCATGTAATAGATTGCCGCGACCCCGGCAGCGAACTCGATCCGCTCGATCCCGTCCTGGATGTGTTCCACCCGGATGATCTTGATGACCCCGACCTCCCCCGTGCTCTGGCAGTGCGTGCCTGCGCACGCCTCGATGTCGCCCGCGACCTTTACCACGCGGATGAACTTTCCCGGGGGGACCCCGCCCTGGTACAGGGAGAAGCCGTACTTCTGCTCCGCCTTCGACCGGTCTTCGACCGTGATCTCGACCGGCTGGCCGGCCATGATCATCCGGTTTGCCGAGGTCTCGATCCTCCGGAGCTCCTCCGGGGTGATATGCTTGAAGTGCCGGATATCGATACGGGAACTCTCGCTCCCCTTCTGGGCCCCGGCCTGGTGGATGTGGGCCCCGAGGACCTCCTTTGCCGCGTGGAGGAGGATGTGGGTCGCGGTGTGGTGGCGCATCAGCGACCAGCGGCGCTCCTCGTCCACCATTCCCTTGACGCGTTCCCCGCGCCGGAGCACCCCGCCGGTCACGTGGTGGAGGACGACCTCCCCGACCTTGATCACCGCGTCCACCCGGACCATGCTGTCCGTGCTCACGAGCGTGCCGGTGTCGGCGGGCTGCCCGCCCCCTTCCGGATAGAAGAGGGTCTGGTCGGTCACGGCATACCCGTCGAAGAAATCGAGGACGACCGCCTCGAACTCGATGTCCGAGGGCTGCTCGTAGTACAGTTTCTTCGTGGGGGGGAGGCCCTGGACCCTCCCGGTATACTTCTCGGCCTCGCTCACCTCGGCCTCCTTCTTGGACTCGGAGTGCATGTCCGCGACCATGGAATAGAAGTTATCGGGGAGGTCGACGACCGCCCCTTCCTTTGCCGCGATGTCCCGGACCATCTCCGGCTGGATGCCGTGGGAATCGTAGAGGGTAATGATCTCGGCGAGCGGTACCCGCTGGCTCTTTGCCTTGTAGGTCTTCGCAAGCTTCTGTACGATGCGGGAACCGCGTTCGAGCGTGGCCGCGTACTTCTCGGTTTCGCGTTCGACGATCTCCCGGACGACGGGGATCTCCTGCTCGAATTTCTTCATGCCGATGATCCTCGTCTGCTGCTCGATGAGTTCCCCGAGCGGGACATCGATCTTCAGCTCGTTCATCATCCGGAGGGTCCGGCGGATCACGAGCCGGGCAAGGTACCCCTCGCGGACATTGGAGGGGACGATGCAGTCGCCGAGCATGTAGGCGAGGCACCGGGTGTGGTCCACGATCGCGTACACCTTCTCGATGGGCGTGATCATCTTGTCGAGTTTCTCGGGCGAGACATCGATTGCGGCCGCGACTTTCTTCCTTAAGTTGAAGAGGTTGGTGCCCGAGATGTCCATGAGCCCGGCAAACTTCGCGTTGAGCGCAAGGATCTTGGTATAGTCCTTGTTGTCGAGCATGTGGTTGAGGCCGGCCGCGCTCATGACGCTGCTGACCATCTCGGGGAAGACCGCGTCGTAAATGGTGGGCGAGCCTTTGGAGGCCCAGACGAACCGCTCGAGGCCGTACCCGGTATCGACGATCCGGAGGTTCATCGGGTAGTACATCTCCCCGTTCAGTTCGTACCCCAGATCCCCGGTCTTCTGCTTCCCGAGGCTCATGAAGACGAGGGTCGCGACCTCGAGGCCCCCGATCAGCACCTCCACGCTCGGCCCGGCGTTCCCGCCCCCGATCCACGGGTTCTCCTTGTACGTGACCATGTTCAGGTCGCCGCCGATGGACTGGATGAAGAGGTCGCAGAGCTCGACCGTCCGGTCCTTCCAGTAGACCTCCTCGCCGGGCGTGTTGAACGCGTGGTGGGCCATCATCTCGAAGGTCGTCAGGTGCCGGCCGGACCGGCCTACCGAGTCGAGGTCGTTGAGCCGGATGCACGGCTGGGAGATGGTCAGGGGATTTGCCGGAGGAGGCACGACGCCGCTGGTCACGAAGGGCTGGAAATCGGCGATGGACGCGATGGTGAGGTAGATGTCGTCCCGCCAGCGTGCGACGACCGGGTACCGTTCGACCCGGGTGTGCCCGTGCTTCTCGAAGAACGAGAGGTAGGCCTCCCGCATCCCGTCGAGCGTGTGGGTCTTGAAAACAGGGTTCCCGATGAAATTATAGGGTTCGCAGGGCGCATCGCCGCAGACCTCCCGCGTGCTGTCCCGGGTCCAGAACGCGAGCCCGCAGCTTTTACAGATCTTCCGTGTCAGCCCCTGGTTCTTAAAATATTCGAGCTGGTATTCCTCTTCGAGCATGAAAAATCACGTAATCGTCTGTACAGTTGACTACGCACGGTATTTATTCTATTGTTTCCGGACCGGCACCGGACGTCTCCGTGTACCACCGGTCGACGGCGATGAAGTCCCCCGTGATCGCGACGATCCTGACCGCGAGGAGGTGCCAGCAGGTCCGGCCGCGGTACATGAAATCGCCGCAGGTGCAGAAATCCTCGTCGACCACGTAGGACGCCGTCCGCCCCTCGACCACGAAGAAGTCCAGGTATTTCCTGATCTTCCCGGCATCGATCGCGGCGAGCGCCTTCTTCCCCCGGCTCCCGAAGACGCTCTCGATCTCCTCCCGTACATCTTCGTCCAGCGTCTTTTTGCCGGCAATCCGTTCCCACAGGTCGCTCATGGAAGCGCCCGGAGGACCGGGGGATCGTCGATATATTCCCAGCCGTTCCTGAGGGCAAGCCTCTTCATCGCCGGGGCTTCGAGGCTGTAATGCGTAGCCTCGATGCAGGGGAGCGGGGCTGCCCTCGCAACCGAATGCTTCATCTCTGCCGAGAGGAACGCATCGGCCCCGAGCGCCTTTGCCTCGTGGAGAAAGGAGAGGTCAAAGCCGCTCCCGCCGATGACGGCGAGGCGGCGGATTTCCGCAAGCCCGCCCCAGATCCGGAGCGGGCTTTTCAGCCTGCGCCCGATCTCGTCTGCCGACAGGGTGCAGGAACCGGTGCACCCGAGGGACATCGGCGTGACGCCGGTCAGGCCGAGGAGTTCGGCGAGCGCATCGTTCACGCCCCCGGGTGCCCGGTCGAAATTGGTGTGCATCACGTACACGTTCATCTCCGCCGAGAGGACCGTGCGCAGGAGGGCCGCGGTCTCCCCGGTCAGGGCGGTAACCGGTCTCCAGAGGGGTGTGTGGTGGACGACGAGCAGGTCCGCGCCTGAGGATACCGCACGGTCCACGACCGATCGCGTCGCGTCGAGTGCGCAGGCGATCTTCCCGATCCCGGGGCGCCCCTCGACGATGAGCCCGATCTTCCCCTCATCGAATTCCTCCGCAAGGGAGGGCGGCGCGATCTCCTCCAGGGCACTGATGACTGCGTCCACGTGCATACCGGAGTATGGTCACCCGGCAATTAAAAAGGATTTATTACCAATAGTAATAGCAGTTAGATTGATTATACATTACTGCATATTTGTCTCCATGCAGAAGTCCATCGAACAGATCAACGAGCGGATCCGTGACGGCAGTGCCCGGGTCGTCACCGCCGAGGAGATGCCCCTGATCGTCTCCGAACTGGGCGAGGAGGGAGCGCTCCGGGAGGTCGACGTGGTGACGACCGGGACCTTCGGGGCCATGTGCTCCTCGGGCGCATTCCTCAACTTCGGCCACGCCGAGCCGCCCATCCGGATGGAGCGGATCTGGCTCAACGATGTCGAAGCCTACGGAGGGCTCGCGGCGGTGGACACGTTCATCGGCGCCACCCAGCAGTCCGAGACCCGGGAGGAGGAGTACGGCGGGGCGCACGTGATCGAGGACCTCGTGGCAGGAAAATCCGTGGAGCTCCGGGCAAACTCGCGGGGGACCGACTGCTACCCGCGCAGGACGATCGCCACCGAGCTGGTGCTCGAGAACTTCAACCAGGCGATCATGTGCAACCCGCGGAACGCGTACCAGCGGTACAACGCGGCCACGAACACCACCGATCGCACCCTGCACACGTACATGGGCATGCTCCTCCCCGCAAGCGGCAATATCACTTACTCAGGGGCGGGCCTGCTCAACCCGCTCTCGAACGACCCGAAGCTCCGCCTCATCGGGAGCGGCGTCCCCATCTTCCTCTGCGGGGCACCGGGCATGGTGATCGGCGAGGGGACGCAGCACTCGCCCGCCGGCGGGTTCGGGACGCTGATGGTCACCGGGGACTTAAAGCAGATGTCGCAGGAATACCTCCGTGCGGCAACGATGACCGGGTACGGGGTGACCCTCTATGTCGGGCTCGGGGTCCCCCTGCCGGTCCTCGACCTCGACGTGGTCCGTGCCACGGCTGTCCGCGACGAGGAGATCATGGTGGACATCCTCGACTATGGCGTGCCGAGCAGGACCCGGCCCTCGCTTGCCAAGGTAAGCTACGCCGAGCTCCGGAGCGGTACCATCGAGCTCCGCGGGGAAGAGGTGAAGACATCCTCGCTCTCGAGCTTCCGGAGGGCGCGGAAGGTGGCCCTCGAACTGAAAGGATGGGTAGAGAAGGGAGCGATGCAGCTGACCCTCCCGACGCGGCCGATCGATCCGAAGAAGGCGGCAAAGCCGATGCACCAGAGCGCCAAGGGGCCGCGGGTCCTCGACATCATGGACCGGAAGGTCGTGAGCGTCAAGGAGGACGAGCTGATCCAGGCCGCCGCCCGGAAACTCCTCAAGGGAGAGACGAACCACCTCCCGGTGGTGAACGGGCAGGGGGAGCTGGTCGGGATCGTGACCACGTTCGATATCTCAAAGGCCGTTGCGAACCCCGGCAAAGCTGAACTGGTCCGGGACATCATGAAAAAGAAGGTCATCACTGCAACCCCGGACGAGGCAGTGGATATCGCGGTCCGGAAGCTGGAACAGCACAATATCAGCGCACTGCCGGTCGTGGACCCGGGCAACCACGTGATCGCGATGCTCACGGCCATGAACCTCGGGAAGCTCTTCGGCGGGAGGTGGCTGAAATGAAACTCCTCGTCACCTTTTCCCGGAGGAAGGGGCAGAAACCGATCATCGCCCAGGTCGTCCGCGATACCGGCGTGCTGATCAACGTCGAGCGTGCGGTCATCGACTCGTCGGAAGGCGAGGCCCTGATCGAGGTCCCCGACGAACAGTGCCGGCTGGTGAGCGATACCATGTCCAGCCTCGGGGCCAACGTCCGTATCCTCGACCACGGCATCAGCGTCGACGAGAGCGAGTGCGTGGACTGCGGGGCCTGCATCAGCGTCTGCCCCCGGGAGGTCTTCTCGTTCGATCCGGATTTCCGGCTTATAACCGACGAGAAACGGTGTATCCTCTGCGGCAGGTGCATCGAGGCCTGCCCGCACCGGGCCCTCTCCCTCGCGCTATGATCCGGGAGCGGTTCCGGTTCCGCGAGACGATCGCAACCATCCTCGCCGACGACCCCGGCCACGTCGGCGCCGCAAAGCGGGGGATCCTCGCTTCCCGGCAGGAACTCGAGGCGCATATCGCCCGGGACCCTTTTTTCGCAGCCACCTTCGATCCGTACGAGCCCGATTCCGACTCGGTGACCGTGAGGAGAATGGCGGAAGCAGCGAAAAGGGCGGGTGTCGGGCCGATGGCAGCCGTTGCCGGGGCGATCGCATGGGCGGGCGTGGAAGCGATGCAGGAAGCGGGGGCGGCGTTCGGGGTCATCGATAACGGCGGCGATATCGCGTTCATCGCCGACAGGCCGCTCAGGATCGGGGTCCACGCCGGGGAAGCCCGGTCTTCGGACCGGATCGCGTTCCTGGTCCCCCCGCAGGAGAGGATCCTGGGGGTATGCACCTCATCCGCAACCGTCGGGCCGTCCATCTCGTTCGGGATCGCCGACGCGGTCACGATCTTCTCCCGGGACGTCGCCCTCTCCGATGCCTGGGCAACGGCGGTGTGCAATGCAATCCGGCCGGGCAACCATTCGGTGCTGGACGCGATGGACCCGTCCGAAGTCTGCGGGGCATTTGCCATCATGGGCGATGTCTCGGTGCGCTGGGGCCGGCTCCCGCCGCTCGTCCCGGCTCTCGTCGACGGGCAGCTGATCAGCGCCGGCGACCGGCTATGACTGGCCGGTCAGGGAGGCTTTTGCGTCCCGGTACGCACTCCGGCCGGTAAACGTGGCGACGGTTTTTTCGCCGTCGCTGACAAGGATCGCCGGTTCCCCGTCCCGTACGGTAAAGATGAGTTCCATGAGATCGATCTCCTCGATCATCAGGCCCTGAATGAGCGAGGATGCGGGCTCGAGCTCCATACGCTCCCGGACAAGCTCGTCGGGCACGGTCCGGAAACAGTAGAGGAAGACCTGGCTGGCGTTCAGGAGGTCCGAGACGAGCAGCTCGCGGCGGACGGCAGGGTCGACCGCGTCAAGGGCCCGGAGGAACCGTTCGTCATCCTCATCGCTCTCTTCG
The DNA here is from genome assembly GCA_035622795.1 of Methanoregula sp. Taxonomy (GTDB): domain Archaea; phylum Halobacteriota; class Methanomicrobia; order Methanomicrobiales; family Methanospirillaceae; genus Methanoregula. The sequence continues at coordinate 8,519 of DASPUR010000001.1, forward strand.
AGCAGCCGGTCCGCGGTGGCGACCAGTTCGCGGTAAGGGATTGCAGGCCCGTCAGGACACATCGCCAGTAGTTGGTACCGGTTGCATAAAAAACCGTGGCTGCCGGCCGCTGCTGCCGGGAATGGCGACGGGACACAACCCTTATTCCGACCCGGGAGGAATGAATACCTATGAAAGAAGCGGACGCGGACTGGCTCGTGTACCACGCGATCCCCGAGGGATTGCCCGCAACGATCCAGGAGCTCGCCGCACGGACCGGGCTCGGGTGCACGGAGATCGGGGAATCGATCTGCCGGCTCGAGCGCTTCTGCCTCGTCGAACGGAACGGGGATTCTGTACGGATACTCAGTTTTGGCGAGGCCCTCCTCCGGAACCAGGTGAAGTACGAACCGGATCTCCCGTTCACCATCGAGAACGGCGTGATACGGGAAAAGAGGAAGGCGCCGTGACCGGACCTGAAGTCGTGATCCTGCGGATCGGCCACCGGCCCGAGCGCGACCAGCGGGTGACCACCCACGTCGGCCTCACGGCCCGGGCCCTCGGGGCGGACGGGATGTACCTCGCCGAAGCCGACAAGGGCGTGGTGCAGAGCATCGAAGACGTCGTCGGACGCTGGGGAGGGGACTTCTTCTGCCGGGACCAGGTGAAGTGGCGCTCGTGCATCCGGGAATGGAAAGCGGGAGGAGGGACCGTCGTCCACCTCACGATGTACGGCCTGAACCTGCCGGATGTTATCGGGGATATCCGGCCGAACGCGAAGATCCTCGTCATCGTCGGTGCAGAGAAAGTCCCCGGCGAGATCTACGGCCTCGCCGACTACAATGTCGCGGTCACCGGCCAGCCGCACTCCGAGATCTCGAGCCTTGCCCTCTTCCTCGATCATCTCTTCGGTGGCAGGGAATTTGACCGGGAGTTCCCCGGGGCAAAAATACGCATAGTCCCGTCAAGAGCCGGCAAGAGGACCGAGGAGGCATGAAGGGCCGGGTCCTCGTTGCCGGGTTTGCCACGCGGCACGTGGCCCAGTCGGCCTTCCGCGCAGGGTACGAGGTGTGCGCAGTCGACCATTTCTGCGACCAGGACCTCGCGTGGTACACCCGCGACCGGCTGCAATTCGAGGACCTCGCGGACCTCCCCGGCGCGATCGATACCATGGCAAAACGCCATTCGTTCGATCTCTTCGTCACAACCTCGGGAGCCGAGGACCTCCCGACCGCACTCCCCCTCTGCGGGACTTCCCCTGAAAACGTTGCCCGGTTCCTCGACAAGCTGGAGATCCAGCAGTTTCTCGAGGAGACCGGCGTTCCCGTCCCCCGCATTGTTCCCGACGGGACGTACCCGGCGATGATCAAGCCCCGCCGGGGGGCCGGAGGGTGGAGGAACGGCGTTATCCGGAGCGGGGCAGAACGCCACGAGTGGGAACTGCAGAACCCGGATATGCCGTTCATCCTGCAGGAGCTCGTGCCGGGCATCCCCGCCAGCGTAAGCTGCATCGCCGATGGCCGGAGGGCCCGGGCTGTCGCGGTCAACGAGCAGCTCCTCCGCGGCGACCAGGCCCGGGGCACGTACGGGTTCTGCGGTTCGGTCACGCCGTTTTCCCATCCCGCGGCCGCACGCATGGCCGCGATCGCGGAGAAGGTCGCCGGGCAGAGCGGGTGCACCGGATCGCTGGGGGTCGATTTCATGGTTGACGGGGAGGACGTCTGGACGATCGAGATCAACCCGCGGTTCCAGGGGACAGTCGACACTGTCGAGCGGGCGACCGGGTGCAGCCTCTTCCAGTACCACGCAGACGCATGTTCCGGCGTCCTTCCGGCACCAGTCCCGACCCCGCAGAAAGTATCCGTGCGGAGCATCCTCTTCGCCGACCGGGATATGACGGTTAAAAAGGACCTCGGCGCCCTCGCGCCGGCGGTTGCAGACATCCCCTGGCCCGGGACATTCTTCGAACGGGACCAGGCCATCGTAAGCGTATTTGGCGAAGGCCCGACGCGGGAGGACGCGCTTGCCGTGCTGGATAAACATATTAGGAGCGTCCTACAATACATACGCTAGATGGAATCCGCACACGACCTGCTGAATGACGACGCTGTCCGCGCCTACCTCCACCGGCTGGTGGGCGACGAGGGGCTCGACCTCATCGAACGCTTCCCCGAAGAGGGGGAGCACAGCGACGAGGACCTTGCGGCCAAGACCGGTATCAATTTAAATTCCGTGCGGCACACCCTCTATACCCTCTACGAGCGCCGGCTCGCCGAATACCACCGGATCAAGAACAACGAGACGGGCTGGCTCACCTACCTCTGGCAGCTGCGCATGGACAACATCTACAGCGCACTCCGCGAGGACATGGGGACCGTGCTCGAGAAGCTCGAGCGGCGGGAGCGCTACGAGGAAGAGAACGATTTCTATATCTGCAAGGAATGCCAGGTGCTCATGACCTTCCCGCAGGCGATGAACACCGACTTTAATTGCACCGACTGCGGAAAACCGCTCACCCACTTCGATAACGAGATGCTCCTCAAATCCCTCAAGTACCGGATCCAGGCGATCCGGAAGGCGCTGGGCCAGGTCTGACCGGGATGCGACCGGATTACGAGGGGATGCTCGAACGGGCCGGATGCAGCCCGAAGGTCATCGGGCACTGCCGGGCGGTCCGGGAGGCTGCCCTCGCATATGCCAGCCGGAGCAGCAGTGCCGATCCCCGCCTCGTGGAAGCGGGCGCGATGCTCCACGACATCGGGCGGGGATCGACCCATTCGATCCGCCATGCCCAGGAGGGTGCCGACCTGCTCAGGTCCGAAGGGATGGGGGAGGATGTCGCCCGTATCGTGGAGTGCCACACGGGGGCCGGCCTTACGGCGGACGAATGCGTCCTCCTCGGCCTCTTCGCCCGGGACTGCGTCCCCGCGACTACCGAAGAGAAGATCGTCTGCCATGCCGACAACCTGATCGCGGGAAAGCGGCAGGTCATCATCGAGGAGAGCATCGCCTCGGCGATCCACCTGCCCCGGAAAGCCCGTGCACGGATGTACCGGCTCTCGCTCGAGGTCGGGCTCCTCTGCCATGAAAAAAGAGCGCCGGCCAAAAACCTGGTCCATAAACCGGCCCGGCAGGGCTAGATCGTTACCTGTTTTACCTGGGGAAGGCCCCGTATTTTTTCGATGACGCCGGGCGGGAGCGGTTCTTCGACAATAATGACCAGCCGGGGTTCTTCGGACAACTGGGGGTCAGTGACAAAGATCTGGCGGATCGAGAGGTCGTTCTCAAAGAGCACCCGTACCGCGGCGCCGACGATGCCACGCTCGTTCGCGTTCTTCGGAAGGACGGTGATGACGGTATAACCAAGGGTCGCGGCCACCATGCTCAGGTCGGGGGTTGCCCGCATATTGAGGAATATCTCCGAGAGGTAGGGCCGTTCGAGGATGCGTTTTGCCGTCGAGTCGACGACGCGGCGGTCCGAGCCTATCGCCTTTGCGACCGCGGTTGCCGACATCTCGATACCGTTGCAGTTGATCCTCCCGTCAGCGGTTACGCCAAACCCGTTCTCCAGGAGGAAGCGGACGACGCGGCTCTGGGACGGGGAGTCGGCAAACTCATGGATGATGTCTGACCACATACCGGAGTTTTTGGGAACGGCGCAGATAAATAGACATCTATGTTTTATCCGCTGCATCAGGGTACGAAAATGGGTGTCGTTTTGTCCTCCCGTATGGTGCCATCTGCCGGTATCGGAAGTGAAGCCGATCATCCCGGTACTCCTGCTTTAGAGGAGGGCCGGAAAAAGCCTCAGGGAAAATAATAAAACGATTCCGGATTACCGGGAAATTGTTGCTGCCGCTCCGGTCTTCCGGAGCGTTATGTCCAGGACGCCCCGGTGCAGCCGGTAATGACTGTGGAGGACATCGATCGGCCGGCTGGGGCGGATGGTGGCAACCAGTTCGCCGATGAAAATCCGGACCCTGCACGGTTCGAGATCTACCCATACCGTGCTCCCTGCGCCCACCGGCAGCCCGATGGTAATGTACTGGAAATTGACGGACTCGATCGATTCGTACTGCAGCCTGCGGTCATCCCGGTCCCCGATTACCCGGAAGATCACCGGGGGCTTCAACGGGCCCCGGGGGACGACCATGTACCCCGCGAGCTGCCCGCCCCGGGGCAGCGGTATACGCCGGATGAACTCCCCGACAATCCGCGAGACATCCCCGAAAAACTCATTGTTTCCGGAATCTTCCGTATCTGCCATCCGGCACACTCACCCGCTGACTGGAATTGTGCATCTCATTAATAAAACCTCTCCACCGGGCCGCCCGGCCAAAAGAGCGGAACGGCCATTGGGGCCGGACGGGCAGGGGGAAGAGCTTCACTCCCCCGTCCCGATGCATTCGTCGTCGCAGCTGTCGGGGAGCATGATCGTATTCCAGCTCACCCTTCCCTCATCCACCGCCTTTTTGATCAGCAGCTCCTGGCGGGTGAGCCTCCCCTTCCCTTTCTTCACTTCAACGAGGACGACCTCTACCGAATCCGCATGGTCGTCCTTTGCCCGGGTATACCCGTCAAAAACGACAAAATCGATCGGGTTCCCGATGAACCGGGCATCGGCGGGGTTGTAGGGAAATTCCGGGAGGAAGGGGGCCATCTGCTCCGCGATCCTGCCCTTGAGCACGGACCGCGACCGGCTGACGGAGTCCTTCCGGATGTCCCGGGCGCATTCGTTTTTCCAGCGTTCCAGCTCGTTCCGGGCACGGTCCTCGATCACGCCGACACGGAGCCGGAAGTACAGGTACGCGATGGCGATCCCCGCCATGAAGGCAAACGCGGTAATGAGGAAATCCCCGGGGTTCACTGCTTCTCACTCGTCCTGAATCAGGGTCTCTCCGGAGATACAGATAAAACCTGAGATCCGCGGTGTGAAGGTGCAATCCCGGTCTCCGGCATCCGGGACGGCAGGGGGCGAAAGCGTGTTGCCGCCCGGCAGGCACCGTCCCGTTCCGTTGTGAACTGTGTACCAGGTACGCGGCTCGCAGGCCGGGATGTTCTTTACGTCCCTTTCATGAGGTTGCGCTGCTGGATCAGCTTGGCACCGCCGATGAAAAGCAGGATGACGATGAGGAGGACGATGACATCGATGTACGCGGGGTAGACCGCATCGCCGTTGATCCCCCCGTGGAAGAGGTCCACAAGATACGTGAGCGGCGAGAGGGACGTAACGATCCATTCCCAGCCACTCAGCTGGCTGAGCGGGATGAAAATACCGCTTGCGAAGATGAGCGGGATCCGGATCAGGCTCGAGAGCATCATGACATTGGAGGGGTTGCTCATTGCCGGCGAGGAGAGGAGGGTGCCGAGAGCGGCAAAGACAAACGCCCCGAGGACCAGCGCCACTACCAGCACCCCTGCATGCATGAGGGAGAGGTGGAGCAGAAACGTAGCTGCGATCCAGACGATCGTGGTGATGACCATGCCGAAGACTGCCCCCGCGAGGATGTCGCCGAGGATCACGCTCTCGAGGATGACGGGGAGCGAGAGGAGGCGCTCGTAGGTCTTCTCGCGTTTCTCCCACGGCGTGATGAGCGGGCCGGTGGACGAGGAGGAGAAGAAGAGCATCATGCCCAGAAACCCGGGGAAGAAGAGGACGAGGTCGAGGTTCCGGCCGATGAAGAACGTCAGGAACATGATGAAGGGGAAGAGGAGGCCGAAGATGACGACCGAGCCCTTGTAGTAGTAGATCCGCATGTTCTTCTCGGTGACCATGAGGACGCTCCGGGCAAAGATGCGGAGATCCATTCAGGCACCTGCCGTCAGCTGCACGAACGCCTCTTCGAGGGTCGGCGAGGAGGTCGCGATGGAGAGGATCCGGAGGTGTTTTTGCTCCGCAAGGGACGCCAGGTATTTTACCGCCTGGTCGGGATCGTCCATATACAGCCTCCACTTGTCCCCGCGGGCTTCGGCCCTGGTGATCCGCGCATCGGTGAAGAGCTCGCGGCCAACCGGCTGCTCGAACGCGACCTCGACATATTTCGTGGTGTCGAACCGCTTCCGTAATTTCTCCGGGCTGCCCGTTGCCACGATCTTTCCGCGGTTGATGATGTTGACCGTGGTGCAGAGCTCGTTTGCCTCCTCGATGTTGTGGGTGGTCAGGAGGACCGTGCTGCCCCCCTCGTTCATGTCCCGGACCGTATCGACCACGAGCCTGCGGCTGTACACGTCGAGCCCGCCCGTGGGCTCGTCGAGGAAGAGGACCGGCGGGGAATGGACGATGGCGCAGGCTATGCTGATCCGCTGCCTCATCCCCTTGGAGAACGTGCGGACGATGTCGTTTCGGCGTTCTGTGAGCCCGAGGCAGGCAAGGATCTCTTCCGCACGGTTCCGTGCCGGGATCCTCTCCATGCCGTAGAACTTCGCGGTCCAGAGGATGTTCTGCTCGGCCGTCAGGTCGCTGTAGACCGTGCCGTTCTCCGGGATCACGCCCATCTTCAGCTTGGCCGCGAGCGGGTCCCGGTGGATGTCGATCCCGCAGATCCGGGCCGAACCGGAATCGGGGGTGAGGACACCGGTCAGCATCCGGATCGTGGTCGTCTTCCCGGCCCCGTTCGGGCCGAGAAACCCGAAGATCTCCCCCTCCTTCACGGATATGCTTACTTCGTCGACCGCCCGCACGGGCCCGAAAGACTTGCACAGCCTGTCTGCTTCGATGACTTCCATGAAATGCTTCCCGATTTAGAAAATGCCTGTAGTACCGTGGCACGGGTTCATTAAGAATATGTCTGCATTCCTTTACAAAGAGTACATGGTTCTATCCATATCCTTATCATATCCCCGTTCCGATTTCCCTCAGTCAAAAAGCAATCAGTCGGGAACACCCCGGGAGTACATAAATGAGAAGCATCACTGCAGAGAAACTGAACCTTGCGTACGATCCCGTTGCCGTCCTCTGGACCGATGCAAAACCGGAGGGCGCACTCCAGATAAAACCGCACGGCCACGGCTGCATCATGCCCTTTTTTGCGCAGGTCGCGACCCGGAAGAAGACCGCGGTCTTCGACCGGGAGAGTTACGGGTGCCCCGGGGCAAAGGCCGGGCTCGGGTTCGGTACCGGGTACCCCGATGC
>DASPUR010000002.1:0-11949 GCA_035622795.1 Methanoregula sp.
GGTTCGCCGTCGTGGTGTCCGATCCGTAGGCATTCACTGCGGTCAGGCGGATCGAGAAGTTCCCGGGACCGAAGACCTGTGACGGGTTCTGGAGGCTGCTGAAGGTTACCGGGGTATTATTGCCGGTGACGTTGGTGAAGCTCCAGGACCAGGATGTCGGGGTGCCGGTCGATGTATCGGTAAACGCTACGCTCAGCGGGGAGATTCCCGAGGACTGGTGAGGAGTAAACCCGGCTACCGGTGAAGTCCCTCCTCCGGTAAGGCCGAATTCCGTGGTCGGGAGGGGGTACGAGGTACCGGAATAACGGCCGATCCCCTTTGAGACCCGTACATCGTCCATGTACCCGACAAAACCAAGGGTGGAACTCAGCGAGCCCACCTCTTCCATGTTGCTACCGAGAGCGATGTTTGCCGTATCCGGCCGGGACCCGATGAGGTTGCCGTTCACGTAGAAGTAATCGACACCGGAAACCCGTGTGACGGCAAACGCGTACCACTGGCCGGTAGTTACGTTCCCGGGGATATTGCCGAAGCTGTTGCAGGCGCCGTTGTCGCAGAAGTTCCATGAGTTGGAGGGCGCTCCTTTGTACATGACATCGAACAGGTTAACCGGCAGGCCGTTGCTGATGCCCGAACTGATGAAATAATTGTTGGTGTTCGCGAAATTCGCAAAATTGATCCAACCCTCAACCGTGAAATCCCCGGTACCCATGTTGAAGGGGGATCGGGCATTGGTCAGCATGTCCGCTCCCGGTGTCATGAAATTCCCGGAATATCCGCCGAACTTGTACACGGTGTTGTCCGGCACCGCGGCATAGTCCTTCACCCATGAGGAGCCCATGTCGTCCGCGGTCAGCGTGTTGTTCATGTGGAGCATGACCGTGGTGTAGGAGTCGTATACGAACCGGTTCGTTACCGGCGCGGTGACGTTCACCCAGTGCCGGAACGGCGGCGTGGTGTTCGAACCGAAACTGTTCGTGGCATTCAGGCTGATCGAGAAGTTCCCGCCACCGAGGACCAGAACCGGGTTCCGGGCCGTACTGAAGGCAACCGGGGTATTGTTCCCGGTTACATTGGTGAAGCTCCATATCCACGAAGCCGGGCTGTTCGACGAGTTATCCGTGAACTGCACGGCAACCGGGCTCGTCCCCGATGAGACATTCGCGCTGAAATCCGCGACCGGTGCCAGGGCCGGGCTGGCAACGATATAGTTTAACCGGGTTGTCGTGTTCAGTCCCCCGGTATTGCCCGCCTGCAGCGTTACCGTGTACGATCCCGCCGTCTGGTAGAGGTGCACCGGGTTCTGGCTCGCCGAGAACTGGTTGTCGCCAAACGACCAGTTCCAGGAGGTCGGGTACCCTGAAGATGAATCATTGAAGCCCACTGCAAGCGGGGCAAAACCGGCAGTCGTGTTCGCAGTGAAATTCGCGACCGGTGCCACCGGCTGGAGGACGGTGATGAGACCGGGCTGGACCGTCGTATTTGAGCCATCGGAATTCGACGCCGTCAGCCCGATGGAATACGTACCGGGGACGGTATAGAGGTAGGTCGCATTCCTTGTTGCCGCATACCCGCCGTCACCGAACGACCAGTTCCACGCGGTCGGGTATCCCGAGGAGGTGTCCGTAAATGCTACCGCAAGGGGCGATGCGCCGGAAGTGACGTTTGCGGTAAAGGAGACCACCGTCTGGTTCCCTGCGCTGACCAGGCCCTTTTCCACGACAAGGCCATAGGAATACGCGTTCGAGGCGTTCAGGCTCACGTCGTAAATCCCGGGGCTGGTGTACGTATGCACGGGGTCCTGCAGCCCGGAGAATGTCCCGTCACCGAACGACCAGTTCCAGGAAGAGGGCGTCCCGTTCGTGGTCATATCGGTAAAGCTCACCGTCAGCGGCACTGATGCTCCCGCCGTAACGTTCTGGGTAAACGCTGTCTGCAGCGGGTATTCGGTGATATAATTGAGTTTGGTCTTGCTGGCAGAACCTGTCGCTGTCGTCACGTTCAGGGTAACGCCGAACGATGTCACATTGTCGCCGATGACATTGGAGTAAAGGGCCGTAATATTCGGGCCGGTGTAATCGACGATCCCGTCATTGTCAACGTCCCACTGCCATGAAACAGGGTTCGCTACCACGGAATTGTCGGAGAACGCGACCGCGAGGGGTGCAGGGCCGCTGGTGACGTTCGCAAGGAAATCAACGCCATTCGAAGTGCCCAGGAAGATATGCCCTACAGTTGATACGGGGACATTCCAGTCCGCGACGATGCTGCCGTCGGCTGACTGGGAGAAGGAGATCGTTCCCTGGTCCGTGGTTACCGACTGGATTCGGTCCGGGGAATACATCCGGAGGTGGTGGGTCCCTGCTTCGGCAAAGGCGCTGATCGAATAACCGGAACCCGTCGCGGAGCTGTCGTAGGCGGTCACCGCATCATCGGGCATCCACTCGAGGCCCGGCTGGAGCACGCGGTACGGGACTTTCAGCGTGGTTTTTTCCCGGATGTGGAACGTAGAGATGGAGACCGGGTTGCTCCACGCATGGGGGATGGCATAGATGGTATAGGACGCCGTGTCCCCCGGGTTCATGGACCGGGGGCTCAGGGTAACCGTAGACGTGTACCCGACATTCGTTACGGTGATAGGTTCGGGGAAAATGAAGGTGAGGCCGTATTGACCTTCAATGGGATCCATCGTCATCACGGAGAACGTGTTGCTGGTGGACGAGGTCGAGTAGTCCGGGGACCCCCCGTAGTTGACGGAGAAGGTCATGTTTCCCGCAGTCTGGGCGGTGATATTGTAGGTCCATACCAGCCCGTCCGCGTCGCGATATACCGTCTTCTTGTTGGTGATCTGGTATGTCCCGTTGCCGACCGAATAGGTCATCCACGCGGATGATACGTCCGGGTTCCGGTAAGTGGTGTTCCACGGGTCCTCGAAATATGCGACATCCGGCCCGGTATCGGCGGCCATCCCGTTCACTTGCGGGAATTCGGAAACCATCTGCAGGTTCCCGCTCGCGTACGGCACGTCATAGTTAAGGGTCGGGTTCGGCTGGTATATGAGCGATCCGGTGTTCATGACAACACCCCCGTTGCCGTCTGCTGCGCTCATGAAGGGCGTGATTGTCTCGTCAACGGTATTCCCGACGAGGTCCAGGGCTTTCTGCCGTAGCGCTGTCGCGTCCCCGGGGACCACACCACTCCATGTCTCGAACCAGGTCGCACCGAGGGGCATCTCCGTGAAGTCTGCTTCACCGGATCCGGCGAAGTCCAGCTGCTGCTCCGCGTTCACGACCGGATAGCGGCGGTGGGCTGTCCGGGCAAGGCTGTCGCTTCCTACCTGGATGAACCCGAGCGTGGCGTTCTGGACAGGGTCATATCCCCCTTCCCAGGAAAAGGGCATCCCGGGAACGGAAAACTGGGTGAACAGCGGGCTATAGCCTTCTATCGGAGTGATCCCCCCGTCGCGGCCGGAAAAGAAGAGGTTGAGGGCTGAAGTATTGTAGAACTGCACTTCCTGGTCATTGTTCGCTTCAAGGTAACCGGTCAGGTTCTTCCGTTCCATTTCGTAAAACCCCGACTGGTTCCTCGGGATGACGTACCTCCATAACTCCTGGTCCAGCGGGTCCTGGGTACAGCCTGCCTGCACGACCGCGACCGAGTCATCGGAGTACACGAGCCCGCCGAAATCCGCATCGGTATCGTGGCAGTCGCCGACAAGGGTCTGGTTCGGCCCGAAATAATAGGCTTCGATGAGCTTGTAGCCCCGCGTGTCATGGCTCGCCCCCGGCAGACCGCCGTAGTCAACTCCGTTGTGGTAAAAATCGGTGAGGTGCCCGTTGCTATAGATGATTTGGTTCCCGGTGGTTGTGGTGAAGGTTATCTGCGACCCGTCCGATGTAATCCAGCCCGGAAGGGCGCTTGCGGCGCCGGCCAGCAGGAGGATGCCGATGAACGCCGCAACGACCGGCCCCAGGCGGTTCCATGCGGAAAACGGTGATCCGGGACCCCCCCCGACCCCGCCCCCGGCTGCAGATCTGTCCAGAAATCCCCTTCCGGCATCCGGGGGGAAAGATTCACGGTCAAAAAACATTTGCTGAGCTCGCACTATATCACCACACCCTTTCCTCCTCCACCTGTAGTCAGATCAAATAAAAGATATGCAATGCCATGCTGCGTTGCGTAGTACGGCGGATTTGTACCCGTGATCCGGGAACCCGGTTTTTTCCCGTAGCAGTGCGGTAAAGCCTCCCGGAGGGGGGCAGTTACTGAATGCGGGGAAAACCTGGCTGGCTTCCTGCCTGCAAATCTGACACCGGAACCACAAAAAAACCGGAACCGCCCTAAAGGCGGTTATTTCAGGACTCCTGCCCGTCCTTCTTTGGCCCGAAGAACGGGATCCCGACCTGGCGGCTGAAGAAATAGTACCAGAATACGAGCATCCAGAGGGAGAAGACGATCCACCCGATATTGACATGGACCTTCTCTATCACGCCGACCGGGCCGAAATAGTACCCGCTCAGGGCGATGAGCACGATCCGGAGGATATTGGCCCCATAGGTACCGGCGTACCCGATTAAAATCCACGCCATGCCGGTCATGGTTATGGACCGGGGGAAATTCGCGAGGACGATGACTGCGGCGATCGTGAACGTCCCGAGGGACATGATCCCGGAGCAGTCGGAGACGATCGAGAGCGATATCGGCGAACCGGTCTGGGAGACAAAGGTGAAGATATTGTCGCTCACCACGGAATTGATGCCGATAAGGTTCAGGACCGAGACGCTGATCGCCGTCGTGACCGGCACGAGCGGGGCAGTGATCCAGTCCTGGTTCCGGAGGAACAGTTCGTAGCCCGAGAACCCGATAACAGCGAGGGAGGGGAGGGCGACCGGCACGATGAGCGGGCGGAAACGGCAGAGCCCGAAGAGGACGAGGCCTGCCCCGGACAGGAGCAGGGTATACTCCCCGATTGAATAGGGGGGATGAGTAAATCGCAGCGGGATGCTGAAGAAACTGAAAACCATGAGTCCCGCGCCAAGGGCGATGATCACCGGTCTCTCGCGGAACGGGCCGTCCATGGCCTTCCGGGAAAGATACAGGATACCGATGGAGGTGAGGACCCAGATACCGAGCGCGTCGAGTTCGAAATAGGCAGGCGGCAGGACTATGACGAAGAGCGAGAGGCTTGCAAGGGAAAAGACCGTCCAGATCCTCGCGATGGTATACGGATCGCTGTCCGGATGTGGAATCGTGGTCATTTTGTTCTTTACCCTGGCAGCCTTTTCCGGCATGCCGCGAGATGTACGACTCTGATGGTCACTTCAGGGATATGAGGTTTACGAATCAAAAACTGGCGAATTTTAAAAAAAAAATTACCGCTCTTTCCTGCGCACAACGTAAATTACGAACACGAGGCCCAGGATCGCTGCTGCGGATACGGCAACCGTGGGGAACTCGGGGACGAAGATCCGGTCGTTCTCGCATCCCTGCGTAAGGAGGAAATTGCTCAGGGCGACATTCTGACCGGTCAGGCCGACTTCCGATTTCGGGAATGAGAGTTCGATGACATACTGGGGGGATCCCCTGTCAACATGGTCGATCCATGTACTGGTATACGCGAACGATGCGTGTCCTATTACTCCCCCGCCCGGCAATGCCGGCGACTGCATCAGGTTGGGCACTGCAGGGAGAATATAGCCCTGGCTCTGCCAGTTCGGGAGGTAGACGATGTCCCCCGGGTTATAGTTCCCGACATTTTTCTGGGACCCGACTTTTATCCCGTATTCGTAGCCCATTTTTGCCGCAGCGTTGGACGAAAAGTGCATCGCCAGGTCGGCGGGTTCATTGTCATGGCCGGATGCATTACCGAAGAGACCGTCCTGGGGCATCGACGAGACCGCTGCCACGTAGATATTATCGTTGTCCTGTGCAAGGTAGAGGGCCTTGACATTGTACGGCTCTCCTCCCCACGGTACATTGACAGGTGATCCGTCTGAGGCAAGTATCCCCAGCGGCTGGTCGTAGAATTTCCAGCTGTTCGCGGTGCCGATAAGGTGGACCCCGGGCGCGTAAAACCCCGGATACCCTGAATGCAGTGGGTTATCGTTATCCTGGACAACGAATTCAACGCCGGGGTTCGTCGGGATCCACGTGCTGTTGCTGCTCCAGTCCGCTGAAGGACCGGAGAGGGCATGCAGACCCCAGTCGTCAAGGTTTCCGTCAGCAGTGATAGCCAGTGCCGAAACGGCTGGAACCGCGAGGACGGTCACCATCAGGACAACGAGAAGAATTACCTGTCTTGGTTTCATACTAAACACTCCACACTCCAGTTGGGTTATTAACGGGTAAACGCCGGTTGGTTCCTGGTATTGATCGCTTTCACGAACGGGCGGCACAAATCGCCCTGTCCGTAAAACATCTTGAGCGTTTTCCGGATGTCTTTGCACCGCGAATAGGTTATAAAAAAAAGCAAGGCACCTGTGCAAGGCATCCTCGTGTGCGTGCCGGGCCAAGGGGGAGGATTGCCGGAAAATCTCTATTATTTTCCGGGTATTCCTTCCGGGTTACGCCCTGGATTCCCCGGAATGGACCCGTGCAGCCCTCCCGTGGGGAATAAAAGCAGGAAAGGAGAACGCCCAAAGCAAAAAGGAACAATTACCGTACCCAGAAATGGACTTCGTTTACTGTCCTGCTGCCGGTGAGGTTCAGGGATATCCGTACGGGGAAGGTTGTTCCCCGGGGCAGGTCGATGTGGATACCCTCCTCGAGGCTCTGCGAACGGTCGAGGGAGAACTGCCTGCTTTTGACCAGCACATCCCCTGCGTAGATATCAAGGGTATATGCCGACGTCTTCTTCTCGAGTGATCTGACCCCGTACACAAAAAAAACGCCCTGGTGCGATGGATCGACAGAGATTTTGTCGGGGACGAGGTACAGTGCTGAGTAGGACCCCTGCCCCGTATACAGGAAAAGAACCGTTGCTGCTATACCCAGTATGCATGCCAGGACCGCAGCGGTTTTCAGCGTCCTGTCGTCCGGTGTTGTGCCTTGCAGATTAATCCTCCTCTCTGATAACAACGGGTCAGATGATAATAGTTATTATCGGGCATTTTCTCTCCTGAAATTATCCGGAGGGACTCGTCACGGCCCCGGGTTTGCCGGTTACAGGGACGGATGAAATTCATCCCCGGCCGGGACTCAAAAAGGAGAAGGACGCTTCCCGACAAAAACCTAAAAAGACCATCGCAGCGGACCGGACCCCGGAAGGAGTAAGGATGCTCATCTGTCGGCGGAACCGATATTCGCCATGCAACTCTGAGATGCAAGTCTTTTATAACAAACTGCATGCATGAGAGGCCAAGTGCAAAATCATGGGACCGAACGGCAGAATGGACAATCTTGTCCTGAGAAGCGGCATCGCAATCGCCCTGGTTGCCTTTGCTTTCGTCTATTTCCAGCCAGTACTCCTTCCGGCTTCCGTCAATGGCTGCACCGACTGCGGGCCCGGCGATTCCGGGACGGCACTTCCGGTGGTCAGCTCGAACCTCAAGCTGACCCCGGGACACGGCCCGGATCTCTTTGGCAAATCCAGCGGCGGGGGCGACAGCGGGCCGCTGCCGGGAATTGGAGGCAGGGGGCAGGCAGGCTACCTCGCTGACTCTTCCGGAGGCAGTGGAAACGGAGGCGGGGGCGGGGCGATCCAGTACTGGCCAACCCAGAAACCTTTGGCAGGATCCGGCAGTACGGGAGGAAATCCGCTTGCCGGCAATGGTTCGGCCGGAGGAAACAAGGGTCAAAAACCGACGAACGCGGTCCCTGTTCCCGAATTTCCCGGGGACCGTTCGCTGGTCTGGCTTGTCGCCGGCTTAATTTCCTGTGCGGCAGTAACCGGTATTGCCCGACGGTACCGCTGATTTTTTTTCCTGCCGCCGGTCCGGGCGGACTGCCGGGATCCTTTATTTTATGAGAAACCACCCGGGTTCGGACTTTATTGCTGGCTTCCCTGAAAGGAAAAAGTTTAATTCCGTTTGCCGTCCACGAATCCTACAGGCTCTCGTGCGTCCATGTCGCTGGTGAACTATATCCGGAACCTGCTCCTTGCCGGGTTCTCCCGTCTTCCCTCCGGTCTTAAACTTGCAGTCTACCGGGCCCTCGGGGCCCGGATAGGCAGGGGCGTGGAACTCGGTTTTGGGTCATTCGTCATCCCGTTCACCGGGGAATTCCGGAGGATCCGGATCGGCGATGGTGCAGTCATCGGCGACGGGGTCCGGATCCTCGCCGGCAGCCTCGATATCGGGGCGCAGTCCCAGATAAAAAACGATACCCGGATCTGGGGCCAGTCGGCGTTTGCCCTGGGGCCGGATTCCTACATAGACCAGGAATGTCATTTCGACCTGAGGCGGGACATAACCATCGGCAGGGAATCGGTGGTGAGCGGGGGCTGCTGGATCTATACCCACATGCTCTTCCTCTCCGTGCTCAGCGGCGCACCCTACCGGTTCGCACCCGTGACCGTGGGTGACCGGTCGTACCTCGGTGCAAACGTCTTTGTCCTGCCGGGGGTAGCCGTGGGCAGCGGCGCAATCGTCGGCGCACGGGCGGTAGTCACCAGGGATGTCGGGGACGGCCTGGTGGTCGCAGGTAACCCCGCAAAGGAGATCGTACCGGGCAGGGCGGCGGTAAAGGCCCTGAGTGACCGGGAAAAACAGGAGATCGTCAGGGAGATCCTCGACCAGTTCCTGAAAGTCTATGAAGGCCGGGCCCGGCTCGTCCACGGGTGGGACACGACCGATTATATTGTGACCTACGCCGGCCAGCCGGTGTATTACCGGACCCGGATCGACGATACGGCCCCGCTCCGCGACTTTGCCCGTAGTTCCAAAAAACCCTTCACCCTGATCTCGTTTGGCATCCCCGGCCCGGTCCGGGAGTACTGCGCAGGCAACGCTATCTGCTGGTTCGACCTCAGGGACGGGACCAGGTCGGCAATAGACCACGGCCCCACCCGGGTAATCGGGCGGTTCCTCGAGGATTACGGGATCAGGCTCGTTAAGGTCACGTCCTGATGCGGGCGGAACCGGTCCTTTCCCCTGTTCATTGCGGCCTGGCCGGCTGCACGAAGGCGCCGGCGGTCGCGGTATTCTTTTTAGATCCGCAGCGAGCTGAAGAACCGCGAGACCAGGATCGCCCTGCCGCTCACCTCGATCGTCTTCTCGAAGGTGTTGTATCCCGGGCTCTGGACCCGGATCGTGTGCGCCCCCCGGATTAGCCTGACCGTGAGCATCCCGCTCTCGTCCGTCCGGTAATGGTTCGCATCGATGAGGACATCCGCGTTTGACAGCGGGGCGCCGGCGGAATCGTTGACCAGGAGAGTCTGCTGGCCCTCGATGGGCATGGCGGGGATCTGCACGTTCATGTTCCGGCGTTCCTGCGCCGGGCCGACCGCGATGACTGCCGACCCCGAAGCCGGGAGATCGGTGTCGATGACGAGGTTTTCCACGTCCCCGCTGGTGCTGTTCCGGACGATCGTGCCGTTGCCCGCGGTATAGTTGCCGTTCCGGAGGGCGGGCATCGACACGCTGAACGCCACGTCGCTGACGGCCACCGGGTTGTTGTTCGTTACCCTGATCACCGCTTCGTCGTTCTCGATCGTCCCGGTGTATTCAACCTGCCGGAGTTTCTGGTAATGATCAGCGATGACGTCGGGCGTGGTGAACGTCAGTCCCTCGTCCTTTGCATGGGTGGTCAGGTTCACGAAGTCATCGGTATACCGCGGATCGCCGATATCGTTTGCTCTGAGAATGAAGAACACCAGCTCCCCGCTCTTTGCCGCCCGGTCGATGGTCTCTGTCCAGCTCGTGAATACCGATTCCTTGTCCGGCTCGAACATGAGGGTCGTGCTGATTGGGAAGGAGACCGGCAAAAGGACGGTGCCGGTGTCCGTTCCATGGTAATACGCCATCTCCGGGTTCCGGTAACCGGTATCGGGGATACCCGCATAGGGCGGGCTGACCGGCAGTGCGCAGGCAAACGGGATCTGGTCGTCGGAGAGGACCTTTATGGTGTCGAGGTCATAGTCGAGCGAGGCCGGCATGAACCCGGCGAGCGGCACGGACTGCCCGGAGGCGTAGCTCACGACCGCATCGATCCTCTGTTTCTGCGTGTCGTACGTATCGTAATTCTCCGTGCCTGTCCTCTGGATGCCGATGATGCTATGGATCCCAAACGAAGTGATGTTGCCCAGTTCTATCGGCGGGAGCGTTATCGGGCTGCTGTTCTGCACGACCTCCCCGGTGCTCTCGAGCGTGGTCTGTGAAAGGTTCGTCCCCGTATCCGGTAGTGCCACGGTCTCGCCCGGGTCCGGGATGCTCACCGATTCGGTGAAGGGGATGCCGTTTGCGGCCAGGACCCCGTACCCGTCGAATACCGAGCCGCCGTCTGTAAGGTCGGTCGTGGGCGTCCTCAGGCCGGCCAGGACGACCGGGGTGATCCCGCCGGGGTAATCCATCAGCCGGATCCCCTGGTATTTTTCGATGTTCTGCCGGGCGCCCTCTTCATCTCCCACCGACAGGTACTGGATGATGTGCATCGAGGCCCCGGGTTTGACCTGGTCCGTCTCCGAGACGGTGACTGAACTCATGTTGTAGAGGGTCGAGCCCCGGTACGCAATGGACGAGGGGTACGGGAAGGCAGGATCGTACCGGAGATAGATCCCCGAGTTGCCGGAATGCAGGAAGAGGTCCTGCACGATATCGTTTTTCACGATCGAGTCCTGGGACTCGTAGATATGCCGTTCCTCCCGTCCCTGGTCGTTCAGGATCACGAAGTCCGACATCGGGGTGAAAAAGTCGGTGGAGAAGTACACCGTCTTCTGCGAAGCGGGGACGGGTTCCTGCCAGTCGTTCGAGAGGAGATACTCGCGCTCAACCATCTCGGGGTAGA
Organism: Methanoregula sp.; assembly: GCA_035622795.1. Taxonomy (GTDB): domain Archaea; phylum Halobacteriota; class Methanomicrobia; order Methanomicrobiales; family Methanospirillaceae; genus Methanoregula. Next base: position 10,942 of record DASPUR010000002.1, read on the forward strand.
ACCGGTAGGTCACCTGGAGCGTGGCGAGGTTCGTGGTAGAGGTATTACCGATCTCCTGCAGGACGGTCCGGTATACGACACTGTTCCCATCGATAGTGCGGGTGAAGTTCAGGTCGGGGAGGCTGAACTGGTTGACCGGTGACTCGGTACCGGTACCGGTGATCCGTATGCTCTCGCCCGAGTACCCGTCACCGAGGAAATTCTGCTGGCTCGTCCCGATGCGTTCGATGACCGGGGCCCTCCCGTCGAGGCTTATCCGGTACACCGGGGAATCGATCTCGAGGGACGACCCGATGTTCTCGAGCGTGACATTGTCTGCGATATACTGCTTGGCTACGGATTTACCCGGGGACGTCGTGATCTCGTAGATGCCAAAGTCGTTGCTCGAGTAGATCTTGTCGAGCGCAGGATTGGTGTCGATCGTGAGATTCTGCGGAGTGATGCCGAAGTTCGAGAGGATCTTGTTCGAGCTCATGACGTACTTTGCCCCGAAGAGGCTCTGGAAATCATCCGGGCTCTGCGTGTCATTGGCGGAATAGATGTTGTCGAGCAGGTCGCTGAAGATCCGGGTCTCGGCACCCGACTGCAGGCTGTACGACGCATCGGTCATGTTCGTATAGATCGGCACGGGCCGGTACCCGTATCCCACGACACTGTCGTGGTAGTTGCCGTTCTGGCCCAGCCATTTCATGCCATCGATGACGTAGTCCTCCCCTGCTATCTTGGGGAGGTAGTACGTGGTCGCTATGGCGGGGGTGATGATCGCAGACGAGAGGACCATCCCCCACACCGCAAAGGCGATGAGTTTTTTGTGGGCATTCTTTCCCTCGCGGATGCGGTCGAGGACGAGCATGAGACCGGCTGCGGCGGTGAGCGGGATGATAATGACGAGGAAACTTACTTCCCGGAGCGCCCCGGTGTCCCCGCTGACCCCCTGCATGGTCTGGAACCAGTCCGGCAGCAGGGTGCATGCCAGGGCCGCGACGAGAAAGCATTTTCCCTTCCGGT
>DASPUR010000003.1:0-3530 GCA_035622795.1 Methanoregula sp.
TCTTGAAGCCCTCGCGGAGCAGCACCGGGAAACAACGGAGAAGAAGAAGGCCGTGGATGAGGAACTCCGGGAAACCGACCGGCAGAAGACCGAGCACACGAAGCTCAAAGAGCGGCTGGCATCCGGGGAGAAGGAAGTCCAAACCCTTACCCTCCAGAAGACACAGGTCGTGGCAAAGGTTGACGGGCTCGCAAAACTGGAGCCGGAGTTCCGGGCGCTTGAAGCACAGGCCGCAACGCTCCCGGCCAGGAAACAGCAGTTCGAGCTGCTCCGGCAGCGGAAGGCGGAAGCGGACCGGCTCAGGACCGAGGAGAAGTTCGTCGTAGAGAAGGCTGCCGGACTCAAAGCCGCTGAGGACAAGGCCCGGGTGAAACTTCTTGCGCTCGACCGGGACGCGGCACGAGTACAGGCAATCGCCGCGGAGATCGCACGAGACCTGACACTTGGCACCGTCACCACAACCGGCCTCGAAACTGCGGTCGCGGCCTGCGAAGAGAAGATACAACACACCTCCGGCACCCTCTCAGCACAGCAGAACCGGCTGGAGGCAGAACACAAGAAAGTCTCGGCCGACTTCGAAGCGATCAAGACCGCCGGCCCCGAGGGGACCTGCCCCCTCTGCCGGCAGAAGCTCGGCACCCATTTTGCGGAGATCGGAAAGGAGTTCGAGGACAAGCTCCGGGGGATCGAGGACGAAGCACTCGAAGTCCTCCGCGGGGTCGAAGAGATCGTAAAGGAGAAAGAGAAGCTTGCGGCCGTAAAACCAAAGCTCACCGAGCTCAGGAACCTCAGCGCGAAGCTCGGGCAGCGGAAGGACACGGAGGCGGAGCTCGCCGAAGTCCGGAAAGAGACTGCCGTGCAGGCGGAAGCGCAGAAGGCGCTCGCGAAGAAGATCGCGGACCTCGCCTTCGACCCTGCTGCCTGGGCGACCGCTGAGAAGGAACTTTCGGAACTCGAAAAGACCGAGAGAAAATACCATGATCTCCGGGCAAAGCTCGCGGAGGGCACGCACCTGCGGGAACAGCTCGCCGGTCTCGAAACCCGGATACACGACAGGACTAAAGAGCTCGAGACGATCAGAAAAGAGATCGCCACCTCGCCGTTCGATGAGCAGAAAGCGGCGGCCCTCGAACAGAAACGAAAAGAGATCGAGAGTGCGCTCCGCACCATCGACACCGGCACCGCCACTGCTACTGCAAACCTCCGTCACGCAGAAGAGAAAATTGCAGCGTACAGGAAAGCAGAGGCCGAGATAGCCGGGCTCAGGAAAAAGGAGGAGGAGCTCACCGGGGAGCTCGAACTCCTCGGCCTCACCCGCAAAATCATCGCTTCCTACGTCGTTTACCTTATGCAGGTAGTCCGGAGCCGGCTCGAGGGCGAAGTGAGCCGGATAATCTCGGAGATCACGAGCGGCCGGTACGAGCAGGTGCTGCTGGACGAGGACTTCAACCTCCTGGTCCGGGACCTCGACGCCGACTACCCGGTCGACCGGTTCAGCGGCGGGGAGCAGGACGACATCGCCGTCGCCCTCCGGATCGCCCTCTCCCGCTACCTCGCGGAGCTGCACAACGTCCACGAGTCCACGTTCCTGATCTTCGACGAGATCTTCGGGAGCCAGGACGAGGAGCGCCGGAACAACCTCCTCGCCACACTCCGTACGCAGGAGTCCCGGTTCCCCCAGATCCTCCTCATCTCCCACATCCCGGAGATCCAGGGCGAGTTCGCAAACACGCTCGTCGTGGAGATGGGCCCGGACCAGGCAAGCCGGATCCGGGAAGTGCAGTGACGCCGACGGATCCCGGCGCTTTTTTTCAGACCTTCTTCGTCGCGTCGCCCTTCATCACGTACTTGATCGCGAGGAAGATAACGAGCGCGATGATGAAGAAGTCGATGAGGGCGCTGATATAGTCCCCGACCGCAAATTTCAGCGGCCCGATGCCAAGCGTCGCGGTCTGCCAGGAACCGCTGGGTACGACCGCGCCGACGATCGGCATGATGATATCGGTCACCGTGGAGTTGACGAGCTTGGTTGCCGCCGTCCCGATGACGAACGCTACCGCGAGGCCGATCACCTGGTACTTCTGCAAAAACTCCATGAACTCGCGGTTGAACCCCTTCGCCCCGCTCCCGAGAGCAGTCACTCCCCCTTCCAGCATCTTTTCGGCGCTGCCGATTGTCTTGTCTGCCATAATGTTCCTCAGGCGGGGCTGTGTTGCCGGCCCCGGTTATACGGTGGGCGGTCATCCTCATGTAGGTTGCCCCCGGTATCCCGGGGACGCCGGCCGTGAACGCTTTGGCAAGCGGCCTTCCGGCGCACGGGAGCTTCACTCCGCCTGCTCCGGCAGACCCCGGTCGGGGCCGTAAAAAAAGGGATCTTCAGCGGGTAAACACGATCAGTTCCGCAAGGCTGTCCTTCAGCCCGCCGTTGCAGTACTCCATCCCGCCGACGAGCGAGGTGACCAGCCGGGGATCGAAATTCCCTTTTGAATAGCTGCACGTCATGTTCTTCCCTTCGAGCATGGCCTTCATCCCCGCCGCCTCGCTCGCGTTCAGCCGGTCGAGGGTTTTTATGAACACGCAGCCGGACTTGGACGAGTAGGTGAACGTCCCGACCGGGCCGGTGAGTGTCATGTTCATGTCGCGGCAGTCCTGTGCTGCGGCGATGAATGCGGCCGGGTCCGTCGTAGTCGGCGCTGGCTGGGCAGGGGCCGGGTTCGGTCCCGTGCACCCGGCGCAGGCCAGCAGGAGGACGATTCCCGCGAGAGCAGCCGCGGACACGACCGCCCGTCCGGCAATACCGGGGCCCGTCATTGTCCCCCTCCCGGCAGGGCCACCGTGGTGACCAGGTCCCGTGAGCCTCCCCAGGTAAAGAGGTACCGGAGGTTGTCGATCACGGAATTCCCGGTCGCGTCTTTCTGCATATTCATCCCATAGACGCTCTGCGATGCGGTCCGGGCATCCGGCCCGAGCGTTGCGATGACGATGCTGTTCTCCGGGGTCGGCCAGGTCGCGAGGTTGTTCTTCGCCATAATGTCCTGCCGGATCGCGTCTGCGGTTCCCGCCGCGACGTCCGGGTTGGCGAGGGCAGCGTTGACGTACCGGATGTAATCGTCCAGCCTCCCCTGGCTCTTCCGGAGCTCGGCCATGTCCATGTTCGCGTAGAAATTCTTAGGGTCTGTGTCGAGGATCGCCTGGTACTCCCCGTCCAGTTTTGTCTCGGCGGCGGCGATCGACGCGTCGCTTGCGGCATTCAGGTTCTTTGCGCTCTCCCCGGTGATCATGTGCGCATTGAGCAGGGAGTTCGTGATGTCCCGCATCTCGCGCTGTGAGAGGTCGTCGATGAGATCGGAACGGGCCGTGGCGAGATCGGAGGAGACGGAACTTCCCGCAGCCGGGGCAACGGACGGGACGGCCGGTACCGCCTGCGGTGCCGGGCACCCGCTGCTGCTCGCCCCGTTCAGGGTCGTTGTGCCGCTGCACGCGCCGTCGGGGCCGGCATAATCCCAGTCGTACTTCGCGGCAAACCCGGA
>DASPUR010000004.1:0-6771 GCA_035622795.1 Methanoregula sp.
GTTCCGGTTTGATGATCGCTTTGATCAGCTTCATGATGATACCTCAACAGCCGGTAACTCTCCCTTTCCGGGGATACCGGACCGCACGTGTCCCGCGGAATTCCGCCCGCGATCCAATTATGAACGGGCGAATAGCGCAGGTGCCTGCAGCAGAAGAGAAGTATGCCGGGTTTGCTGATAAGTCCAGCGGAAGAAGGATTTTTGATCGAACCGCCAGGTGAGTGTAGATGTTGTTAGTGAAAAAAAATTGGTTCTGAAAGAGATCCTCACATCGCATGCATACATAAATTGCGAGGGAGCCACGGGTGCTCGGGGTCTGTCGACCCTCGACCCGTGGAACATTGCGGTGGAGCGCAACCCGCAGTTTCTCTCGTACGCCAAAATGGGAGTCAAGGGGGCTTGCCCCCTTGGGCTGCCTCCCCCTCTGGGGGAGAGAGGGGGTCACACTCCTTTTGCGGGGAGATCACGGAGCGGCTGCCTTCATCGTAATACCGTTTTTTTTCGAACAGGAGAATTACGCTTCGCTCCTACTCTCGTCACCTATCGGGAAAAAATGATATCAAAAAAGAAGTTTAGTAGGTGGCGAGGTACCGGTCCAGTTCCCACGGGTGAACCGCGAGCCGGAACGCGTCGGTCTCTGCCTCGGCAATGTTGGCGAGCGTGTCCATCACATGGGGGCCGAGCGCGTTGCAGATGACCTCGTCTTTCATGAGGGCTGCCTGGGACTCTGCGAGGCTGCCGGGGAGCATGTCGATCTTCATCTTCTTCCGCTCCTTTGCAGTCAGGTGGTAGATGTTGGTGTTGGTCGCGTCGGGCGGCATGATCTTGTTCTTGATGCCGTCGAGACCAGCAGCGAGCAGGCAGGCGAAGGTCAGGTACGGGTTGCACATCGGGTCCGGGCTCCGGAACTCCGCACGGGTGCTGTTGCCCCGTGCCGCCGGGATACGGATCTGGGCCGACCGGTTGGTCGTGGACCAGGAGATGTAGCAGGGCGCCTCGTAGCCGGGCACGAGCCGCTTGTACGAGTTGATGGTCGGGTTTGCCACCCGGGTGATGGCCTTTGCGTGCTTGATGAGGCCGCCGATGTAGTACATGCAGGTGTCGGAGAGCCCGTCTTTTGCGTTCGCGTCGAAGAACGCGTTCTTGCCGTTCTTCGCGAGCGAGCCGTGGGTGTGCATGCCGCTCCCGTTGATGCCGGCGATCGGCTTTGCCATGAACGAGGCGTGGAGGCCGTGCTTGAGGGCAATGGCCTTGGTCGCGAACTTGTAGGTCATGACCCGGTCGGCGGTGGTCAGCGCATCTGCGTACTTGAAGTCGATCTCGTGCTGGCTGGCCGCGACCTCGTGGTGCGACATCTCGATCTCGATCCCCATGCTCTTGAGCGCGAGGACGATCTCGCGCCGGACGTCCTCGGCCTTGTCGTTCGGGGCGAGGTCGAAGTAGCAGCCCTGGTCGGCGAACTGGGTAGTCGGTTTGCCGTCAACGAGGTTGAAGAGGAAGAACTCGAGCTCGGGGCCGGTGTTGAAGGTATAGCCCATCTTCGCCGCCGCCTCCATCTGCCTCTTGAGGATGTACCGCGGGTCGCCGTCGAACGGCTTGTTCCCGTAGGTGTACACGTCGCACATGAACCGGGCGACCCTGCCCTCCTGCGGTCTCCACGGGAGGACCGCATAGGAGGCCGGGTCTGCCTTGAGGAGCATGTCGGACTCTTCGATCCGGGTGAAGCCTTCGATGGAGGAGCCGTCGAACCAGGTCCCCTCGGTCAGGGACTTCTCGGCGTAATCGGCCGGGATGGCCGCGTTCTTGGGCATCCCCGGGACATCGGTAAACTGGAGCCGGATGAACTTGACGTCATCGGCCTCAATTTTCTTGAGCAGTTTGGATACGTCAGCTGACATAGTGGAAGAAAAATGCCACCCGATCCCATTTAAATTTACTGAACTTAATTTACAAGGGGAAATGGGAAGAAGAATGCTCACATTCAATTCCCAGTACGTCTCAGTCTTATAGATCAGTCCCGATTGTGGTTACGATGTGCGGTATAATAGGTGTGATTGACAGGCGCCGGCAGGGGATGGACGGCAGCAGGATCCGGGAGTCCCTCGCCCTGATGGACGAACGCGGGAACGGGGAAGGTGCGGGATACGTCGCCTACGGGATCTACCCGGAATTTGCGGATGCGTATGCACTGCACGTGTTCTTCGACGACCTTGCAGAGAACAAGCCCCTGCTCGATGCCGAGCTGGCCCGGTGGGGAGAGGTCCTCCATGACGAGGAGATCCCGACCTATGCTTCACGGATCAAAAAAGTCCACACGCCCTGGCGGTACTTTTTCCGGCCCGACCCGCAGCTGATGCCGGGGAGCAGGACCCCGGAAGACGATATCGTCACGGACCTGGTCATGCGGGTCAACACCGCCGGTAACGGTACGCTCATCTTCTCGTCGGGAAAGAACCTCGGGGTCTTCAAGGCTTCGGGGTGGCCGGAAGAGGTCGCCGACCTGTACCGGATCCAGGACTACCAGGGGTACCTCTGGCTCGCACACAACCGGTACCCGACCAACACCGCGGGGTGGTGGGGAGGAGCACACCCCTTCAACCTCCTCGGGTGGAGCGTTGTCCACAATGGCGAGATCACCTCGTACGGGACGAACCAGCGCTATATCCAGAGCTACGGGTACCAGTGCACCATGTTCACCGACACCGAGGTCGTCGCCTACCTCGTCGACCTCCTGGTCCGGAAACACGGCCTCTCGGAACGCATGGCGGTCAGGGCGCTCGCACCGCCGTTCTGGGACGAGATCGACGAGATGCCGGAAAAGGAGCGCGAGCTCAACCGGGCGATCCGGCTCACGTACGGTTCGGCGCTCATGAACGGCCCGTTTGCCATCTGCATCGCAAACGAGGACTCGCTCGTCGGCTTCACCGACCGGATCAAGCTCCGCCCCCTGGTGACCGGGGAACACGGCGACCGGCTGTACATCTCCAGCGAGGAAGCGGCGATCCGGAGGATCGAGCCGGATATCGCCGATGTCCGCATGCCCAAGGCCGGCGAGCCGGTCATCGGGAGGGTCGTGGCATGAGCATCGGCAGCGTCCCCCTCCGGTACCGGGTCGAGATCGACCGGGACCGGTGCATGGCCTGCGGCCGGTGCGTGGAGAACTGCTCGTACGGCGTGTACCGGATGGAAGGCGACCGCGTGGTCGTCAACTCCCGCAACTGCGTGGCCTGCCACCGGTGCACCGCGTTCTGCCCCCGGGACGCGATCAGCATCTACGAGAAGCCGACCGATTACCGGAGCCACCCGGTCTGGACCCGGGAGATCCGGGAGGCGGTCTTCAACCAGGCAAAGACCGGCAAGATCATCGTCGCCGGCATGGGGAACGTCCTGCCCTACCCCATCATCTTCGACTCTCTCGTCCTCGATGCCTGCCAGGTGACCAACCCGAGCATCGACCCCCTCCGCGAACCGATGGAGCTCCGGACCTACATCGGGAAGAAACCGTCGTCCCTTTCGCTGAACGAGCACACCGACGGGAGCGCGGACCTCTTAACGAAGCTCGCCCCCAACCTCCAGATCGAGACCCCGATCATGATCGGGCACATGAGCTACGGTGCGATCAGCCTCAATGCCCAGCTCGCCCTTGCAAAAGCGGCGGCGAAGATGGGAACCTTCATGGGCACCGGCGAGGGCGGGCTCCACAAGTCCCTGTACCCGTTCCAGAAACATATCATCGTCCAGGTGGCCTCCGGCCGGTTCGGCGTGGACATCAACTACCTCGAACGGGGGGCGGCGATCGAGATCAAGATCGGCCAGGGGGCAAAGCCCGGCATCGGCGGGCACCTTCCCGGCGAGAAGGTGGATTCCGAGGTCTCGGTGACCCGGATGATCCCGGTCAGCAGCGACGCGATCAGCCCGGCGCCGCACCACGACATCTACAGCATCGAGGACTTGAAGCAGCTCGTCCGGTCCCTGAAGGAGGCGACGGAGTGGAAGAAGCCGGTCTTCGTGAAGATCGCCGCGGTCCACAACGCGGCAGCGATCGCCGCCGGCATTGCCCGGTCCGGTGCCGATGCCGTTGTCCTCGACGGGTTCCGCGGGGGCACCGGCGCCGCACCCCGGGTGTTCCGCGACCACGTGGGCATCCCGATCGAGGCCGCCGTGGCAGCGGTAGACGCCAAACTGCGGCAGCAGGGAATCCGGAACGAGGTCTCGATCATCGCGAGCGGCGGGATCCGGCAGAGCGCCGATGTCGCGAAGATCATCTGCCTCGGCGCCGACGCGGTCTACATCGGGACCTCCGCGCTTGTCGCGATGGGGTGCCGGGTCTGCGGCACCTGCAACCGCGGCGTCTGCGCATGGGGCATCGCTACCCAGAAACCCGAGCTCACGAAACGGCTCGATCCCGAGACCAACGCCGCCCAGGTCGCAAACCTCATCCACGCGTGGACCGACGAGCTCGCGGAGCTGATGGGCGCGGCGGGCATCAACAGCATCGAGAGCCTGCGGGGCAACCGCGACCGGCTCCGGGGCTACATGCTCGATGAGAAGATGATGGAAGTGCTCGACGTGAAACCGGTGGGGGCTTAACAATCATGGCGCATGCAGTCCATATCGATGCGGAGGGCCTCCACTACACGCCGCTCAACCAGCAGATCCGTGCGGCGATAGCGGCGGGGGCAAAAGAGATCGTGATCGACCATGTCCTCGGGCAGCGGTTCATCGGCGACGGCATACGGGGTGCCGACGTCACCATTACCGTCAACGGCGTGCCGGGAGGCGACCTCGCCATGTTCATGAGCGGCCCGACCATCATCGTCAACGGCAATGCCGACCACGCGCCCGGGAACACCATGGACCAGGGGAAGCTGGTCATCCACGGGAGCGCCGGCGATGCCGTTGCGCACAGCATGCGGGGCGGCCGGGTCTACGTCCGGGACGACATCGGGTACCGGGGCGGAATCCACATGAAGCAGTACCAGGAGAAGCGGCCGATCCTCGTCGTCGGTGGGGCGGCCCGGGCCTTCCTCGGCGAGTACATGGCCGGCGGCCTCCTCATCGTCCTCGGCCGGAAAGACCTCCCCGCCGTGGCCGAGCGCGGGATCGGCAGCGGGATCCACGGCGGCGAGATCCTGATCCGGGGGACCGTCGATGAGAAGTACCTCGGGGTCGGCGCAAAGCAGAACCCGGCCAACGCAGAACAGAAGGAGGCGGTCCGGCCGGTCATCGAGGACTTCGCCCGGTCGTTCGGGCTGGACCCCGCGCCGCTGTTGAAATCGGAGTATACGCGGATCGCGCCGGCAAGCGCACGCCCGTTCGCGAGCAAATATACCTGGGAGTGAACCATGGCACAAAAAACCTCTCTCGACCTGAAAACCGAAGTCTGGGATACCGGCAGGTGCTCGGGGTGCGGCGCCTGCGTGGCGGTCTGCCCCGGCGACTCCCTCACCTTTTCCGAAGGCACCATGATCGTCAGCCCGAAGAGCTCGGGCTACTGCAAGCAGGACTCCGACGGCGTCGCCTGCGGCGCATGCTACGCGGCCTGCCCGCGGACCGGGGACCAGCCGGCCGAGACGCTCGGGAAGTACCTCGAGATCCATACCGCAAAGGCAGGGATGGATATCCCCCGCCGGCAGAGCGGCGGTGCGGTGACCGCGATCCTCTTAAACGCGCTCGACGAAGGGCTCATCGATGCCGTGGTTACCGTCACCGAGGACCGCTGGACCCTCCGGCCTTCTTCCGTAATCATTACGAAGTCCGATGTCCTCGTCCAGCAGGCGGGCAGCCGGTACAGCTGGTGGGTCCCGCTCCTCGCAGCGCTCAAGACCGCGGTCGTCGAGCGGAAATACCGGCGCATCGCGGTCGTCGGCGTCCCCTGCGCTGTCCAGGCAGTCGCCCGGATGCGGGAGAGCGAGAACGATCTCCTCAGACCCTATGGGAAAGCGATCCGGCTCGTCGTCGGGCTCTTCTGCACCGAGTCCTTCGACTACGAAGCCCTCGTCCACGGGAAGCTCCGGGACCACTACCACCTCGAGGCCCACGAGATCCGGAAGCTCGATGTAAAGGGTAAGCTTGAGATCCTCAAAGACGACAACACTACCATGACCGTCCCGCTCTCCGAGCTCGAGACCTGCATCCGGAAGGGCTGCCACTTCTGCACCGACCTGACCGCGGTACTCGCCGACATCTCGGCGGGATCGGTCGGGAGCCCGGCGGGGTACACGACCCTGATAGTCCGCACCCCCGCCGGCAAGGGATTTGTCAGCAGCGCGGTGAAGAACCACCTGCTTACCCTTGGCGAAGGAGTCGATACGATGGCGATCGAGAAGCTGGCCGGGGCAAAGATCGCGAAGAACTCGAAGAAGCAGTGAATTTCCCGATTCTTTTTTGGTGTCGCAGCCTGCCCGCCTGATCAAATTTATTGCGAGCGGGTGACCCCCCGGCCCCCTCTGAAGAGGGGGAGTTCCTGCAGTGGGGCGAGTGGAAATGAGAACTCGTTATAAATTCGCTCTTCTTGATCGCTACGTAAGATTCTGAGATCTGGAACGGTACAGAAAAAAAGGATGGAAACTTTTCCAAAAAATTCCTAAAGAACTCTTCTGTTTTCGTGCTTTTGAAGAGACTCACCCGCCCAGCGGCGACCCGCCGAGGCGTCGCCGCGACCCCGAAGGGGTGGGCTTCCTCGCAACCGTATCGGAGGTTATCGGAAATTCCATCATCAAAAAGTTCTTTTTTATTGAAAAAAGATGTTTTTCCCCTACTTCCCCTTCT
>DASPUR010000005.1:0-2581 GCA_035622795.1 Methanoregula sp.
AACCGGCGGGGTTCTACCTCGACGTGCTCGCCGAGGTCGCGACGCTCGGCCTCCCCGTGGCGGCCTACCAAGTCAGCGGCGAATACTCCATGATCCAGGGCGCGGCCGCAAACGGCTGGATCGACCGGAAGGCAGCGGTCCTCGAGAGCCTCACCTGCATAAAGCGGGCAGGCGCCGACCTGATCATCACGTACTTTGCAGGCGAGGTCGCCGGGTGGCTCGATGAAAAGCAGTGAGCTCTTCGCAGAGGCAAAAGCCCTGATGCCCGGCGGGGTCAGCAGCCCCGTCCGTGCGATCAGGCCGTACCCGTTCTACACCGCGGAGGCGGCCGGCTCGCACCTCACGACCGTGGACGGCGATACCCTCATCGACTGCTGCATGGCCTACGGCCCCCTCATCCTCGGGCACGCCCACCCGGAAATCCGGGCTGCAGTCGCATCGCAGCTCGACCGGGGCTGGCTCTACGGCACCCCGTCGCCCCTCGAACCGGAGTTCGCCCGGCTCATCACCGGCGACCACCCCGGCATGGACATGGTGCGGTTCGTCTCGAGCGGTTCGGAGGCCACGATGGCAGCGATACGGGTCGCCCGCGGGTTCACCGGCAAAAAGGACATCGTCAAGATCGAGGGGGGTTTCCACGGGGCCCACGACGCCGTGCTCGTAAAGGCCGGTTCGGGTGCGACCACCACGGGGGTCCCCGACTCGGCGGGCGTCCTCCCCGAACTCGTGGCCCACACCCGGCAGGTGCCGTACAACGATGCCGAGGCGCTCGAGATCCTCCTCTCCACGAACCACGACATCGCGGCGCTCATCATCGAGCCCGTCCTCGGCAATATCGGCCCGGTCCTCCCGGAGGGCACGTACCTGCAGGACATCCGGGAGATCACCCGCACGTACGGCGTCCTCCTCATCTTCGACGAAGTTATTACCGGGTACCGGCTCGGGATCGGCGGCGCCCAGGTGCAGTACGGGGTGAGGCCCGACCTGACCACGCTCGGGAAGATCATCGGCGGGGGCCTCCCCATCGGGGCCTTCGGGGGCCGGCGGGAGATCATGGAACTCGTCTCCCCGGCCGGGCCGGTGTACCAGGCCGGCACCTTCTCGGGGAACCCGCTCTCGCTGACCGCCGGCCTCGCCACGGTCCGGTGGCTGCACGACCGCCCCGCCCTTTACCCGAAGCTCGCGGAGCGGGCCCGGGCCATCGGGGAATCGATCGCGGGCACGGGGACCGGGTCGTTCGTCAGCACGGGCTCGATGTTCAAGTACTTCTTCCGCCCCGAACCCCCGCGGAACTACCGGGAAGTGAAGGAGTGCGACACGGAAGCCTTCGGCCGGTTCTGGGCCGGCATGCTCGACTGCGGCGTCTTCCTCCCCCCTTCCCAGTTCGAGACGAACTTCCTCTCGGCAGCGCACACGGAACAGGACTGCACGACCATCGCACAGGCGTACGCACAATGTCGATGAAAATCGGGACCCGGGGAAGCAAGCTCGCCCTTGCACAGGCCGCCACGGTCTGCAAAAAACTGGAAGCGAAAGGGATCGCTTCAGAACAGGTCATCATTACCACCGAGGGCGACTCGAACACCCAGGTCCCCCTCCACGAGATCGGCGGGCAGGGGGTCTTCGTCCGTGCCCTCGACGAGGCGATCCTCTCCGGGAAGATCGACTGCGCGGTGCACAGCATGAAGGACATCCCGGCCTTCCGGCCGTCCGGGCTCTTCACCTCCGCGATCCTCAAGCGGGACTCCGCGGCTGATTTCCTGGCGCACAACTGCCCGATCGAACGTGTCCGGATCGTCGGCACATCGAGCACACGGAGGCGGGCGCAGCTCCTCCGCCACGACCCCGGCGTGACCGCAAAGGATCTGCGGGGCAACGTGGATACCCGTATCCGGAAGATGAGCGGCGGGGAGTACGACGCGATCATCCTCGCGGAAGCCGGGCTCACCCGGCTCGGGATCCGCATCCCCGGCGAACGCCTGCCGGTGGACACGTTCGTCCCGTCACCCAACCAGGGGACGATCGCGGTCGTGAGCCGGGCAGACCCCTCGATCATGGAGATCCTCTCCGCCCTCGACCACCCGCAGACCCGGACCGATGTCGCGGCGGAACGGGCGGTGATGGAGCAGCTGGGCGGCGGCTGTTACACCCCGATCGGGATCCACTGCCGGGCCGGCCACCTTGTCGCCGAAGTCCTCTCGCTCGACGGGAAGAAGACCGAGCGGATCGAGGCCGATGTAACGAACATCGAGGAAGCCCGGGAGGCGGGGAGGAAACTCAAAAAGAGTGCGCAGCCCCTCATCGACGAAGCCTATGCGCGGCTGGGGCTCGCGCCATGACGGGAAAGGTGTACCTGGTCGGCTCCGGCCCCGGTGGCGAGGGCCTGCTCACGAAGCGGGCCCGGGCGGTCATCGACTCCGCCGACGTCGTCCTCTACGACCAGCTGCCGGGAGAGGAGATCCTTTCGACCCTGCCGGAACGGGCGGAACTTATCGACTGCGGGAAGTACGGCGGCCGGCATGTGCTCGAGCAGGCGGAGATCGAATCGCTCATCGTGGACCGGGCGAAGGCGGGTAAACGC
>DASPUR010000006.1:0-2691 GCA_035622795.1 Methanoregula sp.
CCCCCCATGGGGCAGGGGGGGTGGCCCGCGGTCCGGAGAAAAGTGGCAGGGGGGGTGGGGGGTACCCCCCTCCCGCTCATATTCGCACCAGGCCCGGTCGCAGAAAGACCCGTGATCTTCGTGCCCCGAAATCATGCCTCCACACCTTTTGAAAGAACGATCCGGTTTTGAAAATGAAGTCTTTATATAAAGTCTGATCGAATGGTTCATCGTTACCGTATGGATGATAAGATAACAGATCTTGGTGAAGATGGCACCGGGGAAGATCCGCTCGAATCGTTCGATGAGAATCTCAAAATTGATCCTGTCAGGAAAGGCAACCATAAACTGGTATTGTACGCGGCCCTCGCACTTTTTGCGCCCTGTGCAGCATTCCTCCTGCTTCAGAGTGGTCGCCACAACCTGATTCCCTTCATGGGTTTTGATATCGATATGGTGGTGGCGATGATCGCCCTCCTTTTAATTTTCATCGCCTTCTGGTACCGGGACGGATATTAGCATTCTTTTTTTCCTGGACTGCCGGGCAGGGTAAAGGATCAAAAGGGAGGAAGTCTCCGGGTATGGCAGTTCCGGGCCTCCGTGCCTGGATTACCCTTTCAGCACCGGTCGCGTATGGGGCACCAGAAATATGCTATACACACATAGCAGAACCAGCACGTCCGTGGCCGGGATGATACCGTAGTGTTTTTCATAAGGACCTGTACCCGTGGTGTGAGGATATATCTGGCGATGGGTGAAGGAGATTTTTCACTCATTCCCGCCCTCATTTCTGTTTGGCGGTCAATAGTCCCGGCACGCAAATGGCATGGCAGTTGCCGTTGAAGGCTCTTCCAGGCAGAGGGGGATGCCGAAACATGCGGGATCGCAAAAGGAAAAACAATACTCCCCCGATCCAGGTACCCGATCCATCGATTCATACCTCCCGCATACTAGTTTTCCGGGAGCGGTCCTCCGGGGCGGGATCGAAGTCGGATCGGGCCGGACCGCATCAGAAGCCCGGCAGCTGCGTGATCTGGATCAGGTTGCCGCAGGTATCGTCCAGGATTGCAATGGTCGATGGCGTACCCGGCAACTTTGTCGGCTCCATCGTAAACTTCACGCCGAGCTTTTTCAGCCGTCCGTACTCTTCCCGGACATCGTCGACAAAGAACGATGCCGCGGGAATGCCCTGCCGGAAGAGGGCTTCCTGGTATGCCTTTGCAGCCGGGTTCGTGTCCGGCTCGAGGACCAGCTGGGTACCGTCCCGTTCTTCGGGCGAGACGACCGTCAGCCACCGGTAGTTATTGGCGGATATGTCCGCCTTTTTTACAAAGCCGAGGATCTCCGTGTAAAACTTCAGCCCCGCTTCCTGGTCGTTCACATGGATACTCGTGAGCCTGATTCTCATGGAAGGCTGGTAATGAATGGGCGGGTAGAAAAGAGTTGCGCCGGACCGGTGGGAAGCGCTTCTTCTGGCGCCGGGTAGTCCGGCAACAGCAAAAACCGTAAGCGGCTTTAGCCTGCCACGTCCCGGTCCCCGCCCGCCTTCCGGTTCGCCGCATACACGAGCACCCCGATGACGATCCAGACGCAGGCCGTGATGACCGCGTTCGCGTTCAGGAAGAACGCGAGGAGAATGCAGCTCGCAAGCCCGAGGACCGGCGTGTAGGGATAGAACGGGACCCGGAACTTCCGGGGTGCGTCCGGCATGGTCTTCCTCAGTTTCAGGAGGCTCAGGTTGATGAAGAAGAACGTGAGGAGCGTCCCGAAGTTGAAGAGGGAGGCAAGCCAGTCGAGGTTTCCGCCGGTGAGGAGGACGATTGCCGCGATCGCGATCCCGGTGATGAGGACGGTGGCGAACGGGACGTTCTGCCGGGAGATCATAGCGAGCCGGGCGGGGAGGACGCCCTGCCGGGCCATCGCAAAGAGCGCACGGGAACCTCCCATGATCGAGGACATGATGACCGACGTGGTTGCGAAGAGGGCCGAGATGGCGATGAATTCTATGATCAGGAAATTAGTGGTGACCGCGTTCAGGGCAAACTCCAGCGGGGCGCTCGACGTGGCAAGAACATTCCACTTCACGACGCCGACGGCGACTGCCGAAACCCCGATGTAGATGACCGTGCAGACCGCGAATGCGAAGAGGATCGCCCGGGGGACGTTCTTCTCCGGCTCCTTCACCTCTTCGGCTACGATCGCGATGGTGTTGAACCCGATGAAGGCGAAAAAGATGATCGCCGCCCCGGACATGACCCCGGAGATCCCGTTCGGGAACAGGGGCACGTAGTTGGAATAATTCCCCGATGATACCAGAGACATCCCGCACACGACGATGAAGATGACGAGCGCGGTGACCTTGAGGAGGACGAGGACGCCGTTGGTCCCCGACGCCTCCTTCATCCCCTTGAGGTTCAGGAGCATCAGAAGGACCGGCCAGATGGTGCCGACCACGACCAGCGTCCCCGCTGCTGCCGGGATATGGACAAAATACGTGAAATACGCGGCAAACCCGATGCTCACGGCGCTTGCGCCGACGATGTAATCGAAGGACTTCATCCAGCCGATGACAAAGCCCGGGAACTTCCCGAACGCTTTCGTCGTGTAGATATAACTCCCGCCCGCCTCGTGGATGAACGACGAGAGCTCTGCGGTCGAGAGCCCGGTCAGGAGCGCCACGGACCCGGCGATGATGAACGAGAAGACGACCGC
>DASPUR010000007.1:0-5905 GCA_035622795.1 Methanoregula sp.
TACCTGGTCTGCCACTATTTCCACCACGGGCGGGTGGCTTAATGCCGGAAGACACGCGCAGGGGACCGATTACGGGGCTCCGCTGCCGGGCACCTATGAGGTGTTCATCCGGTCAACGGATCTGAACATATCAGGGTTCCAGTTCTTTGATCTGTTCCCTGCCGGGACCATTGTTGCCACAACTGCTTCAGCCGGGATAACCACTGCGGATACAGGGACACCACCGGTTGTGCCATCACCCGCCCCGTTACCGGCAACGAGCCCAGCCGCAAAATCCGCCCCGCTAGCGGAAATCCTGCCGCTCCTGGCAATTGCGACGACGGCTGTCCTGAAAACCGGTGCACTAAAAAAGCGATAACCGGGATTTTTTGCCGGGATCAGCGGTCTGCCGCACCCTGAGCCGCTGGTTTTCCGGGCGCCGTTCCGGTGATCGAAAACCGCATCTTCTCCGGCATTTATCCCGCAGGGTGCGACGGGCGACCACTTACATCGCTTCACCGGTGCCCGCACCGGGATGACAGGCCCCTGCCGGAGTTTACGAAAACGGTCCACGAATAATTATTCAACCATACAATCCAATGTGTAAGGGGAGACTAAAAAAACACTATCGTGGCCCGTCAGAACTATTCCATCCTTTACGTCGACGACGAACTTCCGCTCTGCGATCTGTGCCGGATCTACCTGGAGGAGCGGGGCGATTTTCTCATCGAAGCCGCGGAAACGGCGGAGGAAGCGCTCGGGAAGCTGCAGGACCGGCATTTCGACGCGGTGGTCTCCGACTACCAGATGCCGGGGATGGACGGGATCGCGTTTTTAAAAGAAGTGCGCGTACGGTACGGCGACGTCCCGTTCATCCTTTTCACGGGGAGGGGGCGCGAGGAGATCGTCATCGAGGCGATCAGGAACGGGGCGGACTTCTATGTCCAGAAAGGCGGCGACCCCCGTACCCTCTTCGCCGACCTCGCCCACATGATCCGGAATGCGGTCGGGAAGAGGAGGGTGGCCGAAGAGCTGAGGGCGAGCGAGGCCCGGCAGAGGCTCCTCCAGATATCGGTGGACCGGGCTTCCGACGAGGTCTACTGGCTGGACTTCCGGGGGCAGATCCTCTATGTCAACGATTCCGCCTGCCGGAACACCGGGTACTCGCGGGACGAGCTCCTCGCAATGACGATCTTCGAACTCGACCCCGATTTTACCCCGGAACTGCTCGCCCGGTCCCGGGAGATCCTCCGGGAGAAGAAGACCCGGGTCTTCACCACCCGGCACCGGCACAAGGACGGGACGATCGTCGATGTCGAGATCATGAGCAACTACGTGGAGCATGACGGCAGGGACTACAGTTTCGCGTTCGCCCGCAACATCACCGAGCGGAAACGGACCGAGGACGAGCTCCGGGAGAGCGAGGAGCGGTACCGCCGGCTCCTCGCGCAGTCCTTCGATGCGGTGATCCTGCACCAGGAGGGAAAGATCGTGTTTGCCAACGCCGCCGCCGCACGGATGGTCAAAGCGGAGAGCCCTTCCCTTATGATCGGGCGCCCGACCCTCGATTTTGTGGACGCCCGTTGTGCCGATCTCGTGAACGCACGGATCCGGACCATGACGGAGACCGGGGCGGCGGTCCCCCTCGTGGAGGAGCGGTTCCGGTGCGTGGACGGGAGCACCGTTGACGTGGAAGTCGCCGCAACCGGCGCACTGTTCGCGGGCAGGCCGGCGATCCAGGTCGTGGGCCGCGACATCACCGCCCGGAAGCAGACCGAGAAGGCGCTGCGGGAAGCGAACCGGAAGCTCAAACTCTTAACAAGCGTCACGCGCCACGATATCCTCAACCGGCTCACGGCGATGTCTGCGCACCTCGAGCTTGCGAAGTACAAAAAGCCTGACCCGGCCCTGGTCCCCGTGCTGGAAACCCTGGAGTCCCAGGCCGGGGCGATCCGCAAGCTCATCGAGTTCACCAGCGTGTACCAGGAGCCCGGCTCCATGGAGCCCCGGTGGCAGGAGCTTTTGCGGGTGCTCCCCGCCTTTCCGCCCGGGCTCGCGCTCTCTCTGGAGAGCGGCACGGTCTCGCTCTACGCGGACCCGATCCTCGAGAAGATCTTTGCAAACCTCCTGGACAACACGCTGCGCCACGGCGGGAACGCGACCACGGTCCGGGTCTTCTTTAAGGAATCCCCCGACGGCCTGACGGTCGTATGGGAGGATGACGGCAAAGGCATCCCGGCCGGGGAGAAGGGGAAGATCTTCGGGGAGGGGTACGGCAATAATACCGGCCTCGGCCTCTTCCTGAGCCGGGAGATCCTCTCCACGACCGGCATCACGATCCGCGAGACCGGTGAGCCCGGCCGGGGCGCCCGGTTCGAGCTGCTGGTACCGAAGGGCGGGTACCGGATCGGGACGGTGGGCGGGCAGCTTAGCCCCGGTGACTTTTAATACCGGTAACCGGTGCACCCCCGTACCGGCGCGATCACCTTCTCTCATTCCGGGCGGCCTGGCACGTTTTAGCGTTGAGTGGAACATGTTCACCCGCTCGCCAGCATCAGTATGCCGATAAGCACCAATACGCAGGCAAAGATGATCTGCAGCGTCCGGCCGGAACAGCCATGCGCACACCGGACCCCGAACCTGGCGGCCGGGATCGTCGTGGCAGCAAGGATGAGAAACACCGGCACGTTCACGTAGCCGACCGACCAGGGGGGCAGGCCGGCAGTGCCGATCCCGTTTAGGATATACGCGGTCACGGCACCTGCGGAGGAGAAGATGAGGCAGGCAGACGAGGTGCCGACCGCCTGGTGCATGGGGTAGCCAAAGAGCATGACCAGGACCGGCACGAGGAGGACCCCGCCACCGATCCCCGCGAGGCCGGAGACCGTGCCGATGAGGAGGCCGACAAGGAGGTACTGCCGCGCCGATCCGCGGGGCTCGCAGGCTTCGCAGCTCCGGAGGTGCCATGCCATCCGGGCCGCCATTACGATGATCAGGACCGCAAAAAATCCCCGGAGTACGATCCCCGGGAGGTGGGCGGCAAGCGTTCCCCCGCAAAGTCCCCCGCATACGGCCGCACACCCCATGATCCCGGCGGGCTTCCAGCTGACCGCGCCGCGGGCGTGGTGGGCGAGCGACCCGCTGATCATCGTCGGGATCATGACCGCAAGGGATGTCCCGAACGCGATCCGGGTCGCGACCGTGCCGTCCATCCCGGCAAGGAGGTATGCCCAGTACTGGACCGGCGTCATCAGGAACCCGCCGCCGACCCCGAAGAGGCCGGAGGCCGTCCCGGTCACAATCCCGGTGAGAAAAAAGATCGCATACTGCAGGGCCGGGTCCATGGTTCACTTCACCTGATGGGCGTCCGCCGTGCTACTCCCCGGACTCCCCGAGCGTATTGTCGAGCGGAGAAAACTGGAACCGGGCTGTCACGTAGAGGTGCCGCTCATCCTCCGGGTTCCCCCGCGAAGCGACGACCTCGCCGACAAAGACCGTGTGATCCCCGGTCTCGAACTCGCTGATCACCCGGCATTCGAATGCGACCGCAGCACCGTCGATGGTCGGCGGCCTGACTTTTTCGGAGGCGATGAACGCGAGGCCGGTGGTTTTTGTCTTGTCGCTGGTCTTCCCGGTCGTGGTCCCGCAGAGCCACGCCCCCTTCTCCTGGCCGGGGCCGGGATAATTGACGACAAATTCCCGGTTCTTCCGTATGCCGGCGTGGGAATATCTCGCGTGATCGATGGAAACGAGTACGAGGAACGGCGCAAAGGAGGTCCGCGTCACCCATGAGACGCCGAGCGCGTTGGGCTTTCCCTGTTCATCGATGCTCGTGACTACCGTATATACCATCGGTGCGGAGCGCGCAAACGCTTCATCGGGAGTGAGTGTTTTCATCATGGCCGTTTCCATCCGCTTGATACTGGGACCGGGGATCGATAAGAGTTGTGGTGAGAGGGCCAAAATCCCCCCGGATTCCCGGCGCACGGGCAGATTTTGAATTTGCCCGGCACCGCCACGACACCTCCTCATTCCACCGCGAATTTTCCGGCGGCCCCCGCCCGGAAAACTGCGGGTGCCGGGTGATTAGAGAAGTCCGTTGAAAAACAAAGGAGAGAGGATATGTGGACAAAATTCCCCATGACTGGTTTGCTACGGTTTTTTTCCGGTGAAATCATCTATCCCCCACAGACTCGTGAATTCACCGATCAGATAGAGGATGCACGGGTATATATTTTTTACGTTTTTAATATAGATTTCACATCAGATACCTATAGTCTTTACCGGCTGCCGGTCTGATTTCCCGGAAGATTTCCGGCTGTTGCAGTCCGACGGATATTCTGCCGGACAGTCTGCCGGAATATCCGGCCCCGGCCCCGGAACAGTCCGGGAGTAAAACAATTTAAAAGAGCCGGAAAAGATTTTGAATCCCATGAAATCATCTAAAACACGTTTTTTGTTTTCATTTCAAAAGGAAATCTATATACTTCTGAAGGTTTAACAATAGCATATCAAGAAGCATGGGTCTTTCTTGATCATTGTCAGATTTGCCAAAACAAATCCCCCACAGACCCTGTTTTTTCCGCAGTGCCCCCGGCACGGCAGTAATTTGTCAGCAGGTTGCTCCAACACAGGTGACGCGCCATGCGCAGGAGTACCCTGCCCCCGGCCGGCTGTACCAGGAAAGCCGGACATTTTTTACTATCCCGGACGCCGGACCATTTACTGCCCGGTTTAATTCCGATGAACGCACAAGAACTGATCCGTATTTCGCGGGATTCACCATGCAGTTTTTCAGCCGGGGTCGGTCAGGTCCGTTTGCCACGATAGCAGCCGCAGCGGTCCTCTTCGGGATCGCAGTCCCCGTCCTGAAAGTCCTGGTGTCTTCCATCGCGCCCGTGATGCTCGTAGCGGTCCTCTCACTGGGCGCAGCCGCAGGGTCCCTCAGCTGGCTTCTCGTCCGCAAGCAACGGGTTCCCGTTCCGATGCCTCGCCTGGAACGCGCCGGGCTCCGGCTGCTTGCCGGGACAGTGGTCGTCGGGGGCTTTCTTGCCCCGGTTATCCAGGTGACGTCTCTGACCGTGACGCCGGCGGCAGCCGCGTCGGTCCTCCTGAATGTGGAGATCGTGTCCACCGTGCTCATCGCGTTCCTGCTCTTCCGCGAGCCGGTGGACCGGTGGACCGCAGTCGCCCTTGCCGCGATCCTGGCCGGAAGCGTCCTGCTGAGCTGGAACGGCGGCCCGGACCCCGGTTTCTCGGCAGGCGCCGCCGGCATCATCCTCGCCTGTGTCCTGTGGGCGTGGACAACAACCTCATGGGACGCATCGGCGGCATCACGCCCGAATCGATCGTGCTGGTCAAGGCACTCTGCGGCGGCAGCGCCGCACTCGCCCTTGCCGTTCTTCTCCACGAACCGTTTCCCGCCCCCGTTCCGGTAGCATGCGCCTTTGCGACAGGGTTCATTGCATTCGGCGCCGGCCTCATCCTCTTTGTCCGGGCACTCCGGAAGATGGGCGCTGCCCGGGCAGGGGCGGTCTATGCGGCAGCCCCCTTCGTCGGGTGCATCGTCTCGCTGCTCTTTTTTGCCGACACGCTTCCCGGCCAGTTCTGGGCAGCGCTTCCCCTGTTTGGTGCCGGGGCCCTGATGATATTCCTTGAACAGTGGAGAAAAGAACCCCCCGCCCCAATATTGAAATAATCCGGCAGGGAATCAGGGGGTCATGGCACCGCTGACCCGTGAAGAAAAAGCAGTCCTGAAATTCCTGTGCGAGTATAAGAAAAAGAGGCCGCTTGCGCCGGACGAGGATGAGATCCGGCTTAAAGCTCCACTCGGGGGAATTGATCCGGAACCCATCCTGAGGAGCCTCGAGACCGGCGGGTTTGCCAAATCCCAGCAATCCTATGCCCCGGTAAACTGCAGGTGGTA
>DASPUR010000008.1:0-4695 GCA_035622795.1 Methanoregula sp.
TCCGGGGCCGGACCTCGGTCGTCTTCCGGAGGATGCCCTCTACCGAGATGAACCGGTTGATGTCCTCTGACCGGATGTCGCGGGCGGCGATCTTCTTCGGGAGGTTGATGAACCGGATGTTGATGCCACGGGGCTCCTTCCCGTCCTTTGTCCGGATAAGCTGGTTGTTCTTTATCGCGTCCCAGACATCCTCGAGCACTTTGCCGGGGCTGTCGAGGAGTTCGTCGGCGAGCGTGATGCCTGCCTTGCCAAACCGCTCGACATCCCGGTAGTCGATATAGAGCGATCGCTTGTGCGGGTACTCCCGGGACAGCTCGCCGAGCTCTTTTTTGTACTTGCTCTTCAGGAGCCGGCTCCAGTCGCCGACCCGGTCGGACTCGTGTTCCGAAGGCTTGTCCATGGGGTCTCTGTCACCCCCGTTTTGCAGCAGAGGAGACGAACCGCGCAATCATCGCCTCCATCTGGATATCGCTGTCCGATCCCTCGGAGAGCCGGAAATCCGTCTCCCCGAGGTGGTCGATCAGTTCCACTTTCAGCCCCCGGTCGATATCCGCGGAGAGGAGGGCCCGGTAGCACTGGTTGATCAGCTCGTTGGGCGCAATCCCCCGCTCGTGGAGGAGACCGGAGAGGAGCGATTCGGCACCGTCGAAGTCCCCGCAGAGCGCGAGCCTGAGGAGTTCGGCAATCTCGTCGGGCCGGGCGGTGGAGGTGATGGCATAGATCATCTTCTCGTCGATGGACCGGCTGAGGATCGCGGCTCCCTGCAGGGCGTTAATTGCCTTCCGCATGTCGCCCTGCGCGATATACACGATTGCATCGGCAGCCCCGGGACTGACAGCGAGTTTTTCCCGGGCGGCGATACGGTGCATCTCCTCCTTGATCGCCCCGGGCAGGAGAGGGCGGAACCGGTAGATGGCGCACCTGCTCTGGATCGGGTCGATGATCTTGGAGGAGTAATTGCAGGAGAGGATGAACCGGCAGGTCTGCGCGTAGCTCTCCATGGTGCGGCGCAGGGCGGCCTGTGCGTCGGTGGTGAGCGCATCGGCCTCGTCGAGGAAGAGGATCTTGAAGCTTGCCTGCCCCAGCGGCATGGTGCGGGCGAACTCCTTGATCTGGTTCCGGACAACGTCTATGCCGCGCTCGTCGGACGCGTTCATCTCACGGAAGTTCGTCTGCCAGGTATCGCGGAAGAACTCGCGGGCAAGGGTAACGGCAGCGGTCGTTTTTCCCACGCCGGCGCTGCCGGTGAAGAGGAGGTGCGGGAGGTTGCCGGTCTTCACGTAGGACGACAACCGTTCGACGATATCGTCCTGGCCGACGATCTCGGAAAGCCGCTGCGGCCGGTATTTCTCGATCCAGATCAGGTGGCTGTCATCCATGGTGTCTCACGTCAGCGTACTAGCATATATTGTCGTGCCGAATAGTAAGCCTGACTCTTTGGTTTTAAGGTGCCGTGCGGGCAGGAAGGATCCCGTGCAAAGAGCCGCCGGCCCGGATGGTGATAATGTTTATCATAGCGGGTTTTAATAGTACTTTTTATGCAGTTTCCCGAAAAGATTCCCGCGATCCTTGCGGTACTCCTCATTTTTTTCCTCTGTTCTCCCCCGGTAGCTGGAAACCTGAACCGGATAGCAGGAACCGCACCGGTCTTTATCGGCGAGAGTAACCTCGATATATCGGCCGGGCTCAACGGCTGCCATACCATTGCCTGGTGGCCGAACGGCACGGACATCAACAGCCAGGATCCCGGAAAGAACATCTCGATCATTCCGATCAATACCGCGTCTTCCGTCATATTCCATTATAACCTTGACCCCGACGTTTTCACCGGGTACACCGGTACCTGGTACTGTCAGGACAAGCAACCCTATATCCCGGTCTTCATCCTGTACGAACCGCAGATATCCCTCAGGATCTGGGACCTGGACACGGACCAGGACGTGAGCGGCCAGTCGGTCCCCTTCGCAACCAACATCACGTACCGTATCGATACCAACATGGTCCCGGCCCTCTCCTTCGCAAGCCGCCCGAACGCGAACCCGTCGGACTCGTTTTACACGGTCACGATGACCGATCCCAAAGGAAGCCCGGTGCCCCTCCTTGCGACGGGTTCCGTCGGGAACCAGAGCACGGTCTTCCTTCACTTCGATTCCAGCCCGTTCATCACCGCGAGCCCCTATTTCGGGAAGAACATGCAGAGCTGGAGCCATTCCGCACGTGATAAACAAGGGTATGTACTCTATCCGCAAGGCACATACACCATCTCGGTGCAGGCAAACCTCAACGGCATGCAGGACGCGTACGCGAAGAGCAGCCAGGCCGCCAGCGCTTCCGGGAAGATCACCGCAGCGAACTCGGTTACCCTCGTGATGCCGGTGACCGTAACAACCACCGCAACGCCGCCTCCCACCGCGACTCAGGCCCAGGCCGCCGGCACTTCGGGCCCTGCGACCCTGCCGCCAACGGTCGTACCCGTTGCAAAGAAGACCACCTATTCACCAGTTCCTGCTGCAATCTCCCTGTCCGGGATCGCAGCGGCAGGAATGCTCGTGCTCCTGCGCCGCAGGTAGGGTACGGCAAATCCAGCTTTTTATATCCCGCGCTCCTATCCTGTACCGATGAAACCGGCAAAGAAGAAGGCGCCCGGAACCCCTGCGCCCGGAAAACCAAAGTTGTCGCGGTACTACCTTGCCGCCGGCGCGATCGTGGCGATTATTATCGTTGTCGCAGCGCTGTACTTCCTGGTTCTCAACCCGGCTGTCCCCGAGACCGCCGGTTCCCTGTACTCGAAGAGCGTGGACCTCGCGAATACCGGCCAGTACCGGCAGGCCCTCGATGCGGCCGACCGGGCGCTTGCGAAAAACGACACCTCGCTCACCGGCGTGATCCAGGCAAACCGTGCGGGGATCCTCGTTATGCTCGGGAACTATACCGGCGCCATCGAGGCAGCCGACGCCGCAATCAGCATCCCCGGAAACCTCACGGAGACCCATTCCATCGCCTATTTCAACAAGGGGAACGCGTTGAAAGCGCTCGGGAGGATCGCCGAGGCACGGGCTGCCTACGCAAACGCGACGGCCATCAACCCCTCCGAGTTCCCGACCCCGGGGTTCTGAAAACTTCGGTTTGCAAAGATGCGGGACTCTTCTTACTCTCTCATGCTTTTTTGTCAACCAGGGCCCCTTCATGGTAACCCGGCCCGGGGCAGGGTGGCCGGGAAACGCTGGCACGGTCATTATCTTGAATAGCTCCGCCGTCAATCCAGTACCGGAACTATGGAAGGCGCTGCACGGGTATTTGCCGGGGAGTTCAATGCCTCAACCCTCCAGGTACCCGGTACCGGGGGAGACGATGCCCCGTGGATCATCACGCCCGGTGGCGGGTGGTGCCGGCGGCTCTTCCTGGTCGGGGCCCTGACGGAACGCGTGGAGAGCGGGGAGATGCTCCGGTGCCGGCTTGCCGATCCCACCGGGGCGTTCGACCTGGTCGCCGGCGGCCGGAACTCACCCGGTGCAGCGGCGATCCGGGACCTCCCGATCCCTTCGTTTATCTCGGTCACCGGCTCCGCGCGGATGTACCAGAAGAACGGCACCACCGTGCTCTCCGTGCGCCCGGAGGAGGTCCTGCCAGTCGGGCGACCGGTACGGGACCAGTGGGTCCTGACGACCGCAGCGCATACCCTCCGGAGGCTGGAGCTGCTCGAAGCTGCCCTGTCGGGCTGCGGAAGTGCCGACGGGCACATCCTTGCCGCGTCCCGGCACTACGCCACCACCCCCGCGGCACTACGGGCGCTCGTGGATATGGTCGAGACCGCGGTGAAAAGCATCGCACCGCCGGCTGCAGGGGAACCGGAGGAGGCCGGGCCGGATGCGCGTATCGTGCTCCTTGAGCTTCTTGGGTCGGCAACCGGGCCACGGGGGATGCCGGTCGAGGATCTCCTCGGTGCAGCCGCCGCTGCCGGACTATCCCGGGATACCGCGCTCGCTGCGATAGAAGCCCTCGTAGTCGGGGACGAATGCTACCAGCCCCAGAAGGGATTTCTCAGGCTCTTATGAACTTCCGTTTTTTCGGGGATGGCCCGGCGCTGCTGGTCGAAGGAGAAAAGCGCCACCTCGTGGTCGCCGACCTCCATTTCGGCATCGAAGCGGACCTGGCGGCGCACGGGATGTACTTCCGGTCCCGGAGCGCCGCACGGCTGGAGCGGCTGATGAGGATCGTGGAAGAAACGGACCCGGACGCCCTTATTCTCCTCGGCGACGTCAAGCACAGCATCCCGTCCGCGACCCGCCAGGAGTACTACGAGATGCCCGGCATTCTCGCTACGCTCCGGAAGCGCGTCCCTCTCCTCGTATTCCCGGGAAACCACGACATCGGCCTCGAACGGTATCTCGCCGAGGGGGAACTCCAGCCCAAGGAGGGAAGAATCATCGACGGGGTGGGGTACCTCCACGGCCACACCTACCCGGACAAGGCGCTCGCCGGCCATCTCATCCTCCTCGGCCACCATCACCCGCTCCTCGTCATCCGCGATGAGGTGGGGTGTGCGCTCCAGACACCGGCGTATGTCCGGGCAGATCTCGATACCGCCGGGATGGGAATGGAAGGCCCCGTGACCGTTGCAACCGGCCCGACCCGTGTCCTCCTCGTTCCCGCGTTCAACGAGATCGCTGGTTACGATATCCGGCACATCCTCAG
>DASPUR010000009.1:0-6949 GCA_035622795.1 Methanoregula sp.
GATGTACGCGGCGACGCCTTCCCTTCTCATCGGGTGGATCCCCATCGTCAATATCGCCGTCGCCGTCTGGACGTACGTCCTGCTCATCATCGGGATCCGGGAGAACCAGGAGATGTCGACCAGAAGAGCCATCCTCGTCGTCATCGCCCCGCTGGTGCTCACCCTGGTCCTCTATGCCGGCATCATCGTACTTATCGGGGACTTAGCCCGGGTCTACCCCCTTACGGGGGCGGGCGGATAGGGCACGCACTTTTTTGACGCGATTCCGGCTCATGGAAAACGAAAAAAGAAGGACCTGCTATCAGACCGCCATAACCCCGCGGTTCAACGCGTATCCGCAGGCGAATAAACGCTGGCTCTGCTCCATTTTGGCAATATAAATCCCGGCCCCGGGACTTTTGTATGTGCCGGCCGGGGCGTACTTCCACTGCGCCCGCGCCCGGCAGGAGAGACCAATCGTGAAATCACAGACCACTGTCCTGCTCGTTCTCTGCACCATCGCGCTCTGCATCCCCCTCGCAAGCGCAGCAGACACCTGGCAGCCCTGGGAGAACAACCCCGAACACATAACCGCCATGAAGGCGTTTGTCGCGTACACCGGGGAGAAAGACAAGGCAACGATGGACGGCGCCGTCACGTACTTCAGTACGATCAACAACGGCGCAACGGACCTTTCGGCAGCGGAACAGCAGTTCCTCGCCACCGTCGCATCCGTGCAGTCCATGAACACCAACACCTCCATCGACCAGGCCCTCGCCCAGATGAAAAGCGAGATCACCGCGTTCCGGACGGATGTATCCTCCGACCTGAAGACGTATAACGGATCGGCATCCGCGCTCCACACCGCGGTCAATGCCTCGGTCACCGCTGACCAGCCAACGATCCAGAACCTGTACACCGCGTGGTGGTCAGCCCGCGAGACCTCAAGGCTCGACGAGTTCACCTACAATGACGGGTACCGGCACAACGCCCTCGCCAACCTGACGGCAAAGGGCGCCGACACGTCCGCGGCCCAGGCGGTCCTGACCCAGATCGACGGGCTGCAGCCCTCACTGAAAGCGGCGCTGGACAACAAGGACGAAAAAGCCCTCGAGAGCGTCAACGAGCAGCTCGGAACCCTCTGCCGGCAGTTCTGGTCGGACCTCAGTTCGGCTGCCTGGCAGACACGCGAGACCACGCGCCTCGCTGAATTCGACAACCGCACGGCCCAGATGCAGGGCCAGCTGGCAAACCTGACGGCGAAGGGCATCGATGTCTCGTCCGCCCAGGCGATCCTGAACCAGATCGTAGCCGAACGGCCCGCGCTCCAGACCGCGTTCCAGGACAAGGACGAGACTGCCCTGAAGACGGTCGATTCCCAGCTGACCGCGCTCTACCAGCAGTTCCGGGCCGCCCTTCAGCAGATCCGGCAGACCGCCCGACCGACCATGACCGCCCGGAACCAGACCCGGTACGCAGGACGCGCCGGGACCGGTGCACAGCCGTCACCGTCAATGACGCCGGCCGGTGCGACCGCCCTCCCGGGAGCAAATACGACGTAACGGATGAGGACACGACGTTGATTGGAAGGGAGTGACCGATCATGAAAAAGATGGCAATGGCGCTGTGTGCCCTCATGCTGGTGGCTGCAGCCCTGCTTGCCGGGTGCACCCAGGACGCGTCGCCGGATGATTCCGGTGCAGCGGCAACCGTTCAGTACACGCAGGCACCCGACGGGCTCACACCGGCCCCGCCGGCCCCTGCTGAGATAACAGAGGCACCGGCACCGGACCTGGCCGGGTCACCGGCCGCAGACGCTGCAGCGGCAGATGAAGACAGCCAGCCCGACCTGAACACCAGCGGGAGCCAGGCGACAACGATGGCGCCCGACAGCGCCGACCTGGGAAACCCGATCCCGTGACGGGCCCGGGCTCTTTTTTTTATTATCCGCGGTACCCGGCCCGGATTCAAGTGCCCGGAGGAGAAGGGGCAGGATGCACCGGACCGGCTCCCCTCACCCCCTCTCCATCGCAGCCAGCCACGCCCGGGGCCCTTCGGCCCGGGTGTTTGCCTCGAAGACAGCGGGCCTGATGTACCTGATGACCCACCCGTTCCGGAAACTCTCCCGGATCTCCGCCTGCGTCACCCGGCGCGGGCCGTACCCGCCGGGCTCCAGCTCGGAGAAGCAGAGCATGAAGTACCTCCCGCCGCGGGGCAGGACCGTTGTGAGGTTCCTGACATATACCGGCCGGTCTTCATCGGAGAGCGTGTGGAAGAACCCGCAGTCGGTCACGGTCCGGAACTGCCGGCCAAGCCGGGGGAGGTCCCGGGCATCGAGGACGAGGAACTCCACGCCGGGCCGGCCTGCCGCCTTCTCCTGTGCCTTCGCGATCGCTGCAGGGGCCGCGTCGATCCCGAGGACCTCGTACCCCTCGCCGGCAAAGAAGAGGGCATTGTCCCCGGTCCCGCACCCGATGTCGAGGACGGGGCCGGCGATCTCCCCCCGCCGTGCCAGGGCCACGAACTCCCCCTGCGGGCGGCCGATGTCCCAGGGAGGCCTGCCCTTGTACGCGGTGTCGAAGAAATCCATCGTTCAGGTTAAGGGGCGGCGGGGATATCAGGGTTTTCCATCCCCTTCTCCCCTTCACCGGCTTGTACCCGGCCGGGAAAACCTATATCATCCGGAAGTGCCCAGTCGCAGGCGGTGAGAGTATGATCGGCGACATGATCGGCGAACTGACCGGGAAGATCACCGGCCAGCGTCTCAAGCGCCACCACATGGGCGTCCTGAAGATCGAGAGGACCATGGAGTCGAAGGGGAAGGTCCTCGGCACGGAAGTCACGTTCCTCGCCACGTTCAAGTCCTGGGAACGGCCGCAGGGAGGGATGTTCTCCAAGGGGAACGGGCTGATGATGACGGCAGCGGGGGAGAGGGCCGACTTCCACGGCTCCGGCATCAGCGTCGCAGGAAAGGGGCACGGCATCAGCATGCGGGGAATACGCTATGCCCAGTCCGCGGCCCCGCCCCTCAGCCGGCTCAACAACATTGCCATGGTCTTTGAGATCGAGGTCTCCCCGGACGGGACGGTACACGACAGAATGTGGGAATGGAAGTAGCTTTTCCGGTCTGCCCTTAAAGGCCCCCGCCCGGATGAAGGAGAGGTCCGGCGGGACCGTGAGTGCAGTGCTTTTACGGCAGGGGAGGTAGCATGGATGCGATTGGTCACGGAGAGCGTTGCGTCCCTGAACAGGCGCAAGACGGGATCATCAGCCGGGGACCGGCCGGCGCCGCCTAGCCCTTGGTGCAGTAATACGCGAGGCGCATGTGGTACTTCAGGAAGAGCTCGCAGCCGAGGCAGTAGCACCGGACTTCATTCTTGTCCGGGCAGGAGGTCCGGCCCCGGGCGCAGAATAGCTCCTTAGGTTCGTAGTCCCCGAAGTTGTGCGCCCGGTAGGTCGGGCAGTTCCCGCAGAACTGCCGGCAGACCGCCCGGTTCTCCTCTGTATCTTCCGGGATGCTCGCTTTCACGGGAGTCATAGGAGTTGATCTGTGGACGGACGATAACAGATTTCCGGAGAAGGGTTTACCGGCGCCGTTTGGGTCAACGGTCGGCGGAGAACAAAAAATACGGGCTCCCGGGGGCTCCCCGGCCCCCTCATTTCACCGAAGTCTTGAACTGGTCCATCTGCTTTGCCATGTAGTCTTCCATCTTCAGGACGCCCGGCGTCAGGGTGGTGATGCGTATCCGGGTCCCGCTGGCGGGGGAGTACGTGATCGTCTTCCCGTCCGGGCTCCACGAGGGGGGACCGGGGAGAATGTTCGGGATCCGGTTGAGGTTCTGTCCGTCCGGGTCGCAGATCCCAAGGACACCCTCCGCAGAGTACGCGAGCCGGGTCCCGTCCGGGTTCCAGGCAAGCGCGTCCACGGTCCCGTCCGTCACGATCTTCTGAAGCCCGCTGCCGTCCGGCTGTACGGTCCAGACGTCCCCGTCCCGGATGAACGCGATGAGGTCGCCTTTCGGGCTCCAGCGGGGATAGTCATCGACTTTCCGGTCGATGATATTGTCCGAGGGGTTCTCCGCCTGCGTAATCGCACGCACCGACCCGGTCGCGGGCGTCACCACGCCGATCCCGTTCTGGCCCGGCATCACCAGCGGGACTGCCAGTTCCGTCCCGTCCGGGCTCCACGAGGACTCCGTAGCAAGCGAGAACGGCTTTGTCCCGACGCGGGCCAGCTCCTGCGGGCTGCTGCCGTCTGCGTTCATGACGAACAGCCGGCTCCAGGTCGTGCCGGTCGCCGGGGACTTGTCGTCAGGGTAACCGCTGTACCCGTTGTAATCCGAGAGGTTGTAGCCGGTAACGGCAATACGGCTCCCGTCCGGGCTCCATGACGAGAAGAACATGTAGGGGAGGGGTCCCGGGAGAGCGGCGGGGTCCGATCCCGGGGCCGGGATGACCGAGATCACGTTCTGCCCGGTGACGTGCCGGTCGAACGCGATCCGCCCGGAGACCGGATCAAGGGCGAACTGCGGTATTTTCCCGTCGTGCGTGATCTGCACCTTGTTGCTCCCGTCCCGGTCCATGGTCCAGAGATCGGCGGCGCAGTCACTGGCCTGCGTCACTCCCGCCACCGGTGTAACTGCCGAGCAGTCGGTTGCATCGTACAGGATGTGGTTGTCCCGGGTGAACTGGGGGTTCGAAAGCGATCCCGAATCGCCATAGACGCTGATGTCGTCCTGCGTGCTCTGGTTCAGCTCGTTTACGGTCATCGGTGGCATGCCCCCGATGGAAGGAAACTGGATCGCCTCCATCACGGCATACGCGGGGACGATGCAGACCGCGAGGATGACCAGGAGCGTAACGACCGAGAGGAGGAAGTCCCTGGCCGTGGGATGCGCCGCATCCGGGCCGGAGCGGGGCGCGGACTCGGGCGCGGGTTGCGGGGCATGGGTCTCCGCAGCATCGTACACCCCGGCGATGAACCGGAACTCAAAGACGGTGAACCACGGATCGAGCACAAGCGGGAAGAGGAATCCTGCCACGGGGATGAGCTCGAGCAGGTTTACGATAATGCCGAACCCGAACCGGATTACCACGAGGATGATGAGCACGAACAGGTACCCGCCGAACCCTATCCGGTCGATGTCGGATTCAATCGCCCTGATGGCGAAGGCCTCGCGGATCCGCCCGGTCCGGGCAAACCGGGTAACGCCGACCGTCCCGAAAAAAACGAGGAGGGCAAGGATGATAATGTCGCCGACCAGCAGGACCGGCATCAGGATCACCATGCTGAGCGCAGAGCCGAGGGACAGGCTGGACATCCTGGTGCTGAAGGTGTAGATCTGGAGGAGGGCGATGGCAAAGAGCGGCAGCGCCCAGATAATTGCAACGATCTCCAGCCTGATGCCGTCGAACGCGAGGGCTGCCGGGCGGTCGAACTCCGGGGGCTGGTCGCCGCCCCGCAGCAGCCGGACGATGTACCCCGCCACAAAGAACGTGCAGACGAATGCGGCAACCGCGAGGGGGATGACCTCGGTCCACGGGACCGCGTCCCAGTGGATGACCGTCCCGTCGATGATCGTCTTTGTTGTTATGATCTGTCCCAGGGCCAGGGCCGGCAGGCCAAGGAGCATGAGGGCGACCCACCGGTACCACTTTCCGATGAGCGTCTTTTTGGTAAATGCAACGGTCTCGGAAAGAAAAGAGCTGAATGTCATTATTCACCGGTAAAAAATACGTACATTCATTATATAAAGGGCGCTCATTTTGTTTCCGGATTACACCTTCGCGGTGGAAAAATGCGGGGAAATTACGGGCAGGCTGGATAGTATTTTTAAGGGAACGGGACGGTCTTTGCGCCGGCGACAACATAGTACAGGGCGAGGGCTTTCCCGGTCTCCTGGTCGAGCAGGTGCCGGGTATGCGCCGATGCGACGATCTTCAGGGCTGCAAGGGCAGCGACGTACGGGAAGAATCCGGTTCCGAGCTGGTGCCGGGCGCAGATCGCGACGAAGTCCTTCTCGGTCTTCCGGGTCATATCGGGGATAGAAAAGAGGGGGTTGTGCCCGGCGGGCACCTCCCGGTCCCAGCCGGACGACGGGTCGAGACCGAGATCCCGGGCCGCCTGCACCATGAACTGCCAGATGCTGTCCATCTCGGCATCCATATCGGTGAAGATCATAGTACCGGGCTGGAACGATCCCAGCCCGAACCCCTTTGCTCTGAGCATCGAGAGGCCGGCGAGACTTGCGGCACCGGCGATATCCGTCTCCACGTGACCGCCCGGGGTGCCGGTGAACTGCGGCCCGAACAGCGTGATCGTCTCGCTCGCGGCCGCGTCGATCGCGGGAAGGTTCTGCCTGACAACGGAAAGGTCCATTCTGTTCCACACGCTCCGTTCTGCCCGCTATGGGCGGCTTCCGTTATAATCCCTGCCATGGCCGAAGGACTTTTGGCACCGCTTTTTGAAAGAAAGCCATCCGCATCACCGGAACATTCCTGTTCATCCTGTCACGCAGGAAATTCCGGGGCGGATAAAAGATTTTTTATATTCTTCCGGGCTAAGGGAGGGCCGGTGAATCTGATGCCGACGATTGTCCATTTCGATGTAGCCGCAGAGGACCCGGAGAGGGCGAAGAAATTCTATGCCGCGCTGTTTCAGTGGAAATTCGAATCCTACCCGGCGATGCAGTACAACATCATCGCTACGGAAAACCTGGACGGGAGCCCGGGGGTCGGGGGCGGCCTCGGGAAGCGGATGGCCCCCTCGCAGCGCATCACCAATTACTTCGGCGTCGCCTCCATCGATGCCGCGATGAAGCAGGTGAAGACCCTCGGGGGAACCGTGGTGACGGGGAAGATGGCGGTGCCTTCGATGGGGTACCTCGCGAACTGCACCGACACCGAGGGGAACCCCTTCGGCCTCTGGGAAGCGGACCCGGACGCCCGCTAAAAAAGCCGGGCCCCGGCC
>DASPUR010000010.1:0-4172 GCA_035622795.1 Methanoregula sp.
AGGAAGCATGAGAGTCATTTTCGACAACATCACCAAAACTATCGGTAATACGCCGCTGGTGCGCCTGAACCGGGTAACAAAAGGCCTCGGCGCGACCGTCCTCGCAAAGGTCGAGGCCTTCAACCCGATGAGCAGCGTCAAGGACCGGATCGGCGTCGCGATGATCGAGGCGGCCGAACTGAACGGCCTCATCAGGCCGGACACGATCATCCTGGAACCGACCAGCGGGAACACGGGGATAGCCCTTGCCATGGTCGCCGCGGCCCGGGGGTATAAGATCACCCTTGTGATGCCGGAGACGATGACCATCGAACGGAGGAAGCTTCTCAAAGCCTTCGGGGCCGAACTGGTCCTCACGCCCGGTAAGGACGGGATGAAAGGTGCGGTAGCAAAGGCCGAGGAGATGAAAAAAGAGGATCCGCGGTACTTCTATATCCCCCAGCAGTTCCGGAACCCGGCAAATCCCGAGATCCACCGGAGGACAACGGCCGAAGAGATCTGGCGGGACACTCATGGGAACGTGGACGCAGTCGTAGCCGGAGTCGGAACCGGAGGGACCATCACCGGGATTGCGGACGTGATCAAGGCACGCAGGCCGTCGTTCAAGGCGTTCGCGGTCGAGCCCGATGCGTCACCGGTCCTCTCAGGGGGAAGCCCCGGTCCCCACAAGATCCAGGGGATCGGTGCCGGGTTCGTCCCGGATGTACTCCGGAGAGATCTCGTGGACGAGATCATCCGGGTGACGAACGAGGATGCGATCGCGACAGCCCGAACGCTTGCGAAGGAGGAGGGGATCCTTGCCGGGATCTCCTCCGGTGCTGCAACCTGGGCAGCCCTCAAAGTCGCATCCCGGCCGGAATTTGCCGGAAAAGTCATCGTGGTCATCCTGCCGGATACCGGGGAACGGTACCTCAGTACCGAGCTCTTCGACACCTGATGTGAGGGACATGGTCTTCAACACACTCCGGGAAGATATCCGGGCGATCTTTTCCCGGGACCCTGCAGCCCGCTCCACGGTGGAGATCCTCATCTGCTATCCCGGCCTCCATGCGCTCTGGTTCCACCGGCGCGCCCACTGGCTCTGGGAACACCGGTTCAGGTTCGCGGCCCGGTTCGTCTCCCATGCCGGCAGGTTCCTGACCGGGATAGAGATCCATCCCGGTGCCAGGATCGGGAAGCGGGTGGTCATCGATCACGGGATGGGGGTAGTCATCGGCGAGACCGCAGAAGTCGGGAACGATGTCCTTATCTATATGGGCGTCGTGCTCGGCGGGACGGCGCTCGAAAACATTAAGCGCCATCCCACGATTGGCGATGGTGTCATCCTCGGCTCGGGCGCCATCGTCCTCGGCCCGATCACGATCGGTTCCGGCGCCAAGGTCGGGGCCGGCTCCGTGGTCGTGCGGTCCGTTCCCCCCGGGGCGACCGTAGTCGGCGTACCCGGACGGATCGCCGGGCCCGAATGCAAACCGGAGGGCGCCGGACCGAAGGTTGAAGAACAGATGCCGGACCCGATGCTCCGGGTCATGAGCAGCCTCCTGGACCGGCAGAACCGGCTCGAAGAAAAGCTCCGGGCCGTGGAGCAGGCGCTTCCCGCGACACCCGGTGCCGAGTCCCTGCGGGCGTCCTATGTCTGCGAATCCCAGATCCGCGAAGTCCTCAAAGAAGTGATCGATCCTGAGGTGGGGATCGATATCGTGGATCTTGGGTTGATCAAGGACATCGTCATCACCGGAAACCGGGCCGAGATCAACATGGTCCTGACCAGCAAAGCCTGCCCGCTTGTTGATCACCTGTCAGACCAGATCCGGCGGAAAGTTCTCGGGGTCTGCGGGATAGAGCAGGTCGAGGTCCGGATACTCGATGAGCCCTGGAACTGGGACCGGTTCGTGAAGCAGCGGGCGTCCCTCCGTGAGATCTAAAAAAAATTGAATCGAGACAGATTCGGATAACCGGGGGAGCCGATCTGTCCATCGCATTGCGGAAGCTTGCCCGGAAATGCGCGATGCGTATCCGGCCCGGTTCTTCAATTACTGCGATGCATACTGGCGTACTGGATCACTTGAGGAAAATTCTCATGGATCGGGCCGCGAGCCCGATTCCGGCTGCATTCAACACTTATCGTACCGGAATAACAGCCCCGTCCGGACCGGTTCCGGGATCGCAAGACTTAACAATTGTGAAGTCTTATAGTGTACTGGTGATCCGACTATGAGTGATCGTCGTTGTCACAGAAACGGGAATACATGAAACCATAAAAACCATCGGGCACCTGCCCCCATCGGCAAAGCTCGTGTACAAAGTGCTGGAAACCGGGGGGCCGCTGACCCAGAAGGATCTCATCCGTGAGACCGCCCTTCCCTCGCGAACCGTCCGGTATGCAATAAACAGGCTCAAGGATGAAAAATTCCTCATCGAGCGTCATTACTTCATCGACGCCCGCCAGAGCCTCTATGGGCTGAACAGGCCGGTACGGGAGGTGGTCACCACATGATGCGGCCCCGCATGCGACCCCAAAACCCCGATTTTTCATAAAAAAATCCGGTTACGATACCGGATCGAATTCCATCGGTTTGCCGGATATCCGGCCCAGGACCGGCTTGGCATCCGGTGCATCCCGGAGGAATGTCTCTTTGATCCCGGAAAACACAAAAATGACGGGACGAAAAGAACCATCGCGGCACCCCCACGGCCAGTCGGATGAAGTCCGGCCATCTTACGAGGAAAACGGGGCCGAAGCATGATTTTCCTGCCTGCAGTTCTTATCTCTGCCGGGATCGGCTTGATTGCCGCCGTCATCGGGCTTGGCGGAGGGTTTCTGTATGTTCCCACGCTCTCGCTAATATTTGGTCTCGATCCCCGCATGGCGGTCGGGACGAGTCTTGCAGCAATGATGTCGTCTTCGGTCGCCGCTTCGGTCACCTACCGCGGGCAGAAGAAAATTCTGTATCGCGCTGCGATCGTCCTTCTTATCCCGAGCGTGGTCTTCTCGGTTTTGGGTTCGCTGGCAACGAACCAGATCGATACAAGAATGATCATCGCCCTGTTCGCCGTCGTACTTATCCTGATATCCCTTGAGATGCTCCTGCCGGATCTCCGCCTTATTCGGAAATTGTCGTTCGGGCCGTCCTTTCCTGTCAGATGCAGGATCACGGCGGGCCGGGAAAAACAGATCACCATCCCGTACATCCACCTATTCGCCTGGGGGGCTCTTGGCGGACTCGTGAGCGGGATAACCGGAGTCAGCGGAGGGGCTTTTTTCGTTCCCGCGCTCGTTGCAGCCGGCGTGCCGGTGCATTTCGCGGTGGCAACGTCCCTCTGCACGATCATCCCGACTTCCATTGCCGGCGCATTCACCCATGCCGCGCTCGGCCACGTTTCCCCTGAGTTGTTCGTGCCCTATGCCATCGGCGCCGGGATCGGGGCTTTTACCGGTGCCCGGATCGCCCCCCGTATCCATGAGGATCGCATCCGGCAGATCTTCGGAGTCCTGATCCTTGCGATCGCCCTGCTGATGATCCAGGAGAAAGTGCTGATCTGATGAGGGAGTGGGTGAGACCGGAAAGATTTCAGAGCAGGGAAACGGAACTGGGAAAGGGGACCATGGAACCGCCCTGATCCGGAAACCGGGTGTCAAAAAAACCGATGCATCCGGGTACCCGGATGAATACGGTCATTCTTGCCGGTTCGCCACGGTTCTAATACCCGGATCCACTATAGTTGGTACCATGTCCCGGAGAACCCTCGTCCGCCATCCCCGCCGACGGAACCGGCTTCATGCCCTCCCGGGCGGGAGGGCGGACACCTATTGCGGGGAATGCTGGTGCCGGAGCCCCGGGACCTGCAGCCGTCACCGGAATCCGCTCTTCACCAATAGGTAAGGAAGAAGGATATGTGGCAGCGGAATTTGGGGAAAATCTTGCCGGTATCCCGATGTATAAATTATCCTCCGATCCACACCGGTGTATCGTGTTTGCGGACCGGGAGGAGGATGCAGGAAGAGTGGCTGCGACGGAACGGGGACTGAGCGCAGAGACAAAAGCTCTTTTGATTGCTATAGGAAGCGCCGATGTGGACCCTGCGCTCCTTCCCGAAGACCTGAAGACGAAAGCGACCGCCGGGCCAGGGGCGGGAGGCACATCGTTCTTCCTCTGCTCGGGATCGCACCGGGT
>DASPUR010000011.1:0-8616 GCA_035622795.1 Methanoregula sp.
GAGGTCTCCGAAAAGCCGTACCTCGTCTTCTGCGGCGACACCCTCTTTGCCGGGGATATCGCGAGGACGGATTTCTACGGTGATGCGAGGAAAGCGGAAATGGCCGGGAAGATCTACGACAGCATCACCGGCACTCTCCTCGCTCTCGGCGACGGCCTCATCATCTGTCCTGCGCACGGTGCCGGATCGGTCTGCGGGGAGGCTATTGCCAGCCACCCCTTCACGACCGCCGGATATGAGAAAACGACCAATCCTCTCCTCCTCATGGGCCGTGACGCCTTCATCTCCCGCCGGGTCTCCGACTCCCCGTATTTCCCGCCGTACTTCCATATGATGGAAGCGCTGAATTCCCGCGGCGCTCCTTCACCCTACCAGCTCCCGCAGGCAGGCCCGTTGTCGGTTCCGGATATCGGAAGACTCCGGAAGACCGGCTGCCAGGTAATCGACATCCGATCCCCCGCAGCCTTTGCAGGAGGGCATATTCCGGGGAGCCTCTCCATCTGGAGGGACGGCCTTGCCTCGTTCATGGGATGGTTCCTCAATTACGAGGACCCGGTGGTCATTGTCGATGACTTCAACCTTGATATGGCCGATGTCTGCGCCCGGTTCATCAGGATCGGGTACGACAACCTGGCGGGCTGGCTCGCCGGAGGTTTTATCTCCTGGGTGAAGGCAGCGCAGGATATCGCCTCGTTTTCCACGTGCTCGCCGGCTGATCTTCATGCACGGATGGCAGCCGGGGAGGTTTTCATCCTCGATGTCCGCGACATCAGGAACCGGAAGACTGACGGATATATTCCCGGCTCCTGCCACCGTTATATAGGGGAGCTTCCGGACCACCTCGATGAGATCCCCCGCGATCGCCCGGTAGTCACCTATTGCGATGCCGGGTACAAGGGAAGTCTCGCGGCAGGCATCCTGACCGCACACGGGTACCGGGACATTACCAATCTTCTCGGCGGCATGGCCGGCTGGAGCCACGCAGGCTTTCCGGTCGCTCGCAACGGAATTTCCCTCCCCAGCTCATCTACGGCAAAGCCCGGCGCAAAATAGGCAAGGTTTATCAGGTTTTGTTGGGAACGCAGATCGAGCGAGTTGGTTATGGACATCATCAGGATCCCGAGGATGGAGAAGGAGGAGTATGACCGGTTGATTGAGAAGGGATATGTCTGCCGGATTGCATTCCAGGGTGAAAAATATCCGTATATAGCTCCATTCCTCTACGTTTTTGACGGATCGTTCATGTACTTCCTCTCCACGAAATACGGAAAAAAGATCGAATATTTCCGGAAGAGCCCCCA
The DNA here is from genome assembly GCA_035622795.1 of Methanoregula sp. Classification (GTDB taxonomy): domain Archaea; phylum Halobacteriota; class Methanomicrobia; order Methanomicrobiales; family Methanospirillaceae; genus Methanoregula. The sequence continues at coordinate 1,302 of DASPUR010000011.1, forward strand.
CGTCTCGGTCGAGATCGAGAAATATACCAAGGATCTCTCCTCGTACACGTTCGTCACCCTGCAGGGCTATCTCGAGGAAGTCCACGATTCCATCGAGAAGAAAATCATCCGGGAGAAGTTCGTTGACCTGATCGTCGGCCGGAACCTTTCGGGGAATATCCTTGCCGCGCTCGGGCATTCTCCCGATGATCCCCCGGCGATCATTGCCGAGGAAGAACGCTCCCTCGTCTGGCGGCTCACCGGCGTAAAGGACCTCGTCGCCCTCAAAAATCTCTGACTTCAGTCCTTTCTCGTTACATCCCGGTCAAGAAGGAGGCCCAGTTCCGCTGCTCCCGTTACCGGTTCAGCGCAGGTCCTCCCGGAACAGACAAAGGCTGCGGGCAAATCTCCCGGGCTCACCATCTCCCTTGTGAACGGGGCAAGGAGGCCGATCGCGTCCCTGTTTTCATCAGTGAGAAGGATTATCGATGCATCCGGAAGGTACCGCGATCGTATCGTCCCGATCAGAGCGCCGGTACGGGGGTCATCTCCCTGCCCGGCAATGACTATTTCCGGGGATGGTCCGAGCGCCCGGTCGAGCGCACAAAGGAAATAGCTGTACGCAGCCGGTGACCGCCGGACTTCGGCAGTAAATACGCGAATCGAGGCGTCCGCCAGATCGCGGAACTTCTCCTCTCCGGTAAGGCTCGCAAGCATCAGGAGGTTTTCAAGGGCAGTGGAATTGCAGGACGGGATTGCGCCGTCGTAGATCTCCTTTTTGCGCACCGGGAGTTGTTCGGATTCATCGGACACGGAGAAAAAACCTCCCCCGGCATCGGAGAAATGGAGGCTGAAATAATCCTGCAGTTCCCGCGCGGTCCGGAGATGGCGGGGATCGAAGCCGGCGCCGTACAGGCGGATAAGGGCAGATATCGCACACGCGTAATCGCTTCCGAATGCCGGGATCCCTGCTTCCCCGTCACGGTAGCGGTGGAGCAGGCCCCCGGAAGAAGTACGCATCCGGTCCAGCAACGAATCCATAGCTGCGGTCGCAACGGCCAGGTATCCGGTATTGTCAAACACGAACGCCGCACGGGCCAGAGCTCCGATAAAAAGACTGTTCCAGTCGGCAAGGACTTTGTCATCCCGGAACGGACGCGGGCGTTTACCCCTTGCCTCAACCATGGCGGTCTTTATCCTTCGGATCCGCTCCGCAAGTTCCTGTTCGGGCACGTTAAGGCGGATTGCGAGTTCCCGGTAATTTGTTGTCCGGTACAGGATATTCAGCCCGGAATTCCCGTTACCCCCGAAATTGCCATCCTCTCCGATGGTAAAGACAAGCTTCGCAAGGCCGGCTTCCTGTCCATCGAGAATGTTCTCTAGCTCAGGTGCCGTCCAGAGATAAAACAGACCCTCGCCTCCGGCACTGTCTGCATCTTCAGCGGAACAGAACATGCCCTCCGGCGATGCCAGGTCCCGGGTCACGTACGCAACGACCTCTCCTGCCGTCTGCCGGAATTCCTCCAGGCCGGTTATCTGATATGCGTCGGTACATGCCATCAGCAGCAGCGCCTGGTCGTAGAGCATCTTCTCGAAGTGCGGGACCTGCCACCGCCGGTCGGTAGCGTAGCGGTGGATACCGCCTCCGAGGTGGTCGTAGATACCGCCCATGGTAACCGCACGAAGCGTTTTTATGGCCATATCGAGAGCGTTCTTTTTACCGCTCCTCCGATAAAAACGGAAGAGGAACAGGACCGAGTGCAATGCAGGGAATTTGGGTGCATTGCCAAATCCCCCGTAGAGATCGTCGAACCGTTCAAAAAGAGCTTCATAGCCTTCGGTGAGAAGGTGTTCATCCGCCTCCGTTGCAAAAGGAAGGGATTGCGGCGAACCGATAGACCGCAGGATCTCCTCGCCGGATTTTTCCAGATCGCCCCGGTGATCCTGCCAGAGGCCGGCAATACGCGGGAGAAGTCCGAGGAGCCCGGTCATGCCGGGCCTGTCGGTCCCTGGAAGGTACGTGGCGGCGAAGAACGGCTTCTTATCCGGGGTCATGATGATGGTAAGCGGCCATCCTGCCCGGCCGGTCATCGCCTGGGCTGCGTCCAGGTAGATGCTGTCGATGTCCGGCCGCTCTTCCCGGTCCACCTTGATACAGACAAAATCCCGGTTGAGCAGCGCCGCGACTTCATCGTTCTCAAAAGATTCGTGCGCCATCACGTGGCACCAGTGGCAGGTCGCGTATCCGATAGACAGGAAAACCGGTTTTTTCTCGCGGGCAGCCCGCAGGAAAGCCTCCTCGCCCCACGGGTACCAGTCGACCGGATTTGTGCTGTGCTGGATAAGGTAGGGGCTCTTCTCGCCGGCAAGCCGGTTACGCGGGTGTTCAGGTACCGGATCTGTCCGACTCTCTCTTTTCTCCCCGGTCATTGTGGCCCATGGGCGGTATTTACACATGAGCTTTTTGACGGGATCCGATCCCATCCGTGCAGCAGGGGGTCGTAAAACCCAGTCGGTGCCATCACCCTTAATTCCCCCGCCCTCCAACCTTTCTCCATCACATGGAACCCGAACTCCCCGAGCCGGAAGAGCGCCTCACTCCCATCATGAAGCTCTACCGGGACCTCAAGATCCAGTACCCGGACACCATACTCCTGATGCGGATCGGGGATTTCTACGAGACCTTCGAAGAGGATGCGGAGATCGTCTCGCGGGAGCTGGAGATCGTGCTCACCTCCCGGGGGAAGACCGGGGACCGGCGGGTACCGCTCGCGGGTGTCCCGTACCACGCGGTTGACGGGTACATCGCGAAGCTGATCGGCCGGGACTACCGGGTCGCGATCTGCGACCAGGTGGAAGATCCGAAGACCGCAAAGGGGATCGTGAAACGGGCGATCACCCGGGTGATCACGCCCGGCACGGTTATCGACTCACCGATGGTCCTCTCGTCCGCGGCATCGTACCTCATGGCCCTCTGCCCGGATGTGAAGCGGGGCGAGTGGGGGATCGCGCTCCTCGACATCTCCACGGGCGAGTTCTTTGTCACGATCGCCCCCCTCTCGGTTGCAGGCCCCGACGGAAGTTTTGCCAACGTCATCTCGGAGATCGCCCGGTACCGGCCTGCTGAGTGCATCGTCTCCTCGCAGGTGAACGGGGAGCTCCGGCAGCGGATCGCGGAAGCGGGTGTTCTTGTCACGCCCTTCCGGGACGAGGCCTTTTCGGAAGAGCCTGCGACCCGGTGCCTCACCGGCCATTTCAGGACTGCATCGCTCGGCGGGCTCGGATGCGGGGAGAGCGGGGCGGCGACGGGTGCAGCGGGTGCAGCGCTCGCATATGCGAAGGAGACGCAGTTCTCCGATCTCAGCCATATCGGCAGCCTCTCGCTCAGGACATCGTCGCAGAGCATGATGCTCGACGCCATCACGCTGCGCAATCTCGAGGTGAAGGAGAGCATCCGCGGCGGGACGAAGGGGGCGACCCTCCTCTCCTCACTCGACCAGACAAAGACCCCTATGGGGAGCCGGCTCCTGAACCGGCAGCTCAGCCACCCGCTGACCGACACCGGCGGGATCAACAGGCGGCTCGATGCAGTGGAGTTCCTCGCCGGCCACACGGTGCTCCGGCTCGCGCTCCGCTCGCAGCTCTGCGCCTGCGGGGATATCGAGCGAATCGCGGCCCGGATCGCCTACGGGAACGCCGGCCCCCGCGACCTCATGGCGCTCGCCGACTCGCTCGCGGCCCTGCCGGCGCTCAAAAGGACGGCAGAGGATTCCGGCGGCGACAGATTACCGGATCTCCTCCTCTCAGCCGTAGCCGATATCAGGGACATGCCCGATACGATCAGCCTCGTACGGCGGGCACTGGTGGACGATCCCCCGGCCGTCGCCCGGAACGGCGGCGTGATCCGTACCGGATATTCCGGCACCCTCGATGAGATCCGCGGAGTCCTCCATTCCGGGAAGGGCTGGATTGCTGCCCTGCAGGAGAAGGAGCGGGATGCGACCGGCATCAGGTCGCTCAAGATCGGGTACAACCGCATTTTCGGGTATTACATCGACGTCACGAAGCCGAACCTCTCCCTCGTCCCGGCCCACTACGAGCGGAAACAGACGACCGCCACCGGCGAGCGGTACACCATTCCCGCCCTGAAAGAGAAGGAGTCGGTCATCACGAGCGCGGACGAACGGGTGCTCGCGCTCGAACGCGAGATCTACGCGGGCCTCCTCGAGACCATCCGTGAGATTATCCCGGACCTCCAGGCAACTGCCGGCGGGATCGCGGTGCTGGACGCAACTGCAGCACTCGCGGAGGTTGCCAAGACCCACGACTATGTACGACCGCAGCTGAACAACAGCGACGCGATTGTGATCCGCGACGGGAGGCACCCGGTCGTGGAGCAGGGGGTTGCCGGCGGGTTCGTGCCGAACGACACCGAGCTTGCGGGTGGCAAGACCCAGATCATGATCATCACGGGCGCAAACATGGCGGGAAAGTCCACGTACATGCGCTCGACGGCCCTCATCTGTATCATGGCGCAGGCCGGCAGTTTTGTCCCTGCCCGGTACGCGTCGATCGGGATTATCGACCGGATCTTCACGCGGGTCGGGGCATTCGACGACCTCGCCAGCGGCCAGTCCACCTTCTTTGTCGAGATGCTCGAACTGGCAAACATTCTCAACAATGTGACCGACCGGAGCCTCGTGATCCTCGACGAGATTGGGCGGGGGACGAGTACTGCTGACGGCTCGTCCATCGCAAAAGCGGTGCTTGAGTTCCTCCACGGAAAGGGACCGGCCGGGCCAAAGACCCTCTTTGCCACCCACTTCCACGAGCTGGTCGCGATGGAGGAATCGCTCAGACGGGTGAAGAATTTCCACTTCGCCGTAAAAGAGACAAACAACGAGGTGATCTTCCTCCGGAAACTCATCCCGGGCGCAACCGACAAGAGCTACGGCATCCACGTTGCACGGCTCGCCGGCATCCCGAAGAAGGTGACCGATCGGGCCGGGGCGCTCCTCGCGGAGAACATGAACCGGGGTGTGCCCGCGGGGACAAAACCTCAGCGGTATACCCAGATCCTGCTCATGGACGAGAGCGGTCCTGTTCCGGCGCCGGCACCCGGTAACCCGGTCCTCGACGAGCTCGCGACACTGAGACCGGACGAGATGACGCCCCTCCAGGCGCTTGCAAAGATTGCCGAACTGAAAAAGTCGCTGGACCGCGGGGACCCGGCATGATCGGGTTTTCCCGGGTTGCGCAGCCCTCCTTCTTACCCCGGGCAGGCAGACTAATGATGCGGGCCGGCAAGGAAATACTGAAATGAGCGGTCTGCCGGCAGAGAACCCCCGTTGCAGTGTTATCGGCGTACCCCGGGTTACCATTTCTTCTGCAACCCCTTCCGGCTGCTGCACGAGGTCACTATCATGACGATCCGCATCCTCGACCAGGCCACGGTCAACCAGATCGCGGCCGGCGAGGTGGTGGAACGCCCCGCGTCCGTGGTCAAAGAGCTGGTCGAGAACGCGATCGATGCGGGGGCGCAATCGATCCGGATCGAGCTCTCGTCCAACGGGGAGATCCGGAGCATACGGGTCACCGATGACGGGAGCGGTATGACGCACGACGACGCATTGCTTGCCTTCACGCCGCACGCGACGAGCAAGATTGAGAGGATCGACGACCTCCGCCATATCCACACGCTCGGGTTCCGGGGCGAGGCGCTCGCGAGCATCGCTGCGGTCTCGCGGGTGACCCTGGTCACCAGGCCGACAACCGGCAGCGATCCTGCGGGCACCCGGGTCGTGATCCAGGGCGAAACTATCCTCGAACACGCTCCGACCGGGACACCGGCCGGCACCAGCGTCCTTGTCGAGAACCTCTTCTTCAACACCCCGGCGCGGAAGAAGTTCCAGAAGAGCCGGAACACCGAACTTGCTCACATTCTCACGATCCTGGAGGGGATCTGCCTCGCGAACCCGGGCATCTCCTTCCGGCTCTTCCACAACCGGCACGAGCAGCTCGTGACCGACCGGACCCCGGCCATCCTCGACACCATCGCCCGGATCTACGGGAGCGACATCGCCCGCGAACTCGTTCCCGTCAACGCAACGCTCCCCTTCATGACCGTCTCCGGCTGGATCTCGCCGCCTGCACGGGCCCGGAAGGACACCGGCCGGATGCTCGTCAGTATCAACCAGCGGTTCGTCTCCTCCGCGCTCATCAACACAGCCGTGAAGGAAGGCTATGGGACGCTCCTTGCCAGAGACCGGTTTCCGGTCGCGTTCCTGCAGCTCGGGATCGATTCGGATCTCGTCGATGTCAACGTACACCCGGCCAAGAAACTGGTCAGGCTCTCCCGGGAGAAGGAGATCGCAGATGCGCTACGGGATGCCGTGAAAAAAGCGTTGCTGTCCCGCGATCTTATTCCCGCCGCAGGAGCCCCGTCACTGAACGAATTGTCCGCTCCTGCGCCTTTACCCGCGGGAACGTCCGTCGCGGCTCAGGCTCCCGGCCAGTTGTACCGGTTATCAGAACCCGCGCCGGCCGGGGTACGCGAATCCAGTCACGCAGGCACGGCCGCCACCGACCGCCAGCTCCGGCAGACCGAGCTCGAGACCGGCACCCGTCCCGTCAACCCCCTCGTCCCGTATATGGAAGTGATCGGGCAGTTCGGGGGGATCTACATCATCGCGTCAACGGCAAGCGGGGAACTGCTCCTGATCGACCAGCACGCGGCGCATGAACGGATCCTCTACGAGATCGTCAGCCGGCGGTCAGTCGGGGAACACTCGTCCCAGGAACTTCTCGTCCCTGTTGTCATCCAGCGGACGGCAAAAGAAGCCGCACAGCTGCGGGAGCTGATGCCGTCCCTTGCACGGGAAGGGCTCGAACTCGAGGAGTTCGGCAGGGATTCTTTCGTGGTCCACGCAATGCCCGTGGTGCTCGGGAAACCGGAGGATACCACGCTCATCGACGATATCATCAGCGACCTGATAGGGACTGCCCGTAGCCGGGGGACCGACGACCGCGAGAGAATAACCCGCATCATTGCCTGCCGTGGGGCAATAAAGGCCGGGACTGTTTGTACACCGGAGCAGGCCCGGCGCCTGATCGACCAGCTCCGGCAGACCGAGAACCCGTTCACCTGCCCCCACGGCCGGCCGACCATGATCCGGTTCTCCCGTGCGGATCTGGACGGGATGTTCAAGCGGATCTGATTCCGGGATCTCCGGGATGGCGTTGATGATACTGATCCCCGGAATCAGCCGCGGTCATGCATTTTTCTCCGGGATGCTTTAACGGGAAATGGGAATTGCCTTCAGGGGACTATCTCGTG
>DASPUR010000012.1:0-4292 GCA_035622795.1 Methanoregula sp.
GGAGGCCCGCTGCAGCCTCGCGGTGAGCGGCGACACCGGGCAGGCCGCCTTCCCGGAAATCCCCGCAACCTGCGATCCCCGGGCAGCCATCCCTTCTATGCTCGCCCTCATGGCGCGGACCAGCAGGTCGGGTGCAGCGGATCTCAGGATCCGGTGCTTCAGTCCGTCAGGAGGGGTAACAAGCGCCGCGAGATCACCGGTAGTGCTGCAGTCCATGGCGATGGTGTCTCCCAGATGCGTATGCGCATTGAAAAGGGCCGGGCATATCCACACCTCAGGCGCCCGGGGGTTGTCCTCGATACGGGTGATGATCCCCCGGTCCAGGACAATATCGACTTTACGCACCTCAAGCTCTTCCCCTATCAGTGCTTTCCCCGAGATCACTGGTGTTCCGCCCATGGTATTCCGTGACATTTCTTTATATGTCGAAAAACAAAATATATTCGCATGGCAAAGAAACAGGGTGGAAGATTACTCTCATCAGCAGGCCTCGTCAATTATTACGAGAGCGAGGACAGGCGGGCGGTCCATATCAGCCCGATCACCGTGATGGTGGTCGCGGCCATCGTTGGGATCATCGTCCTTGTCCTCAATATCCTTTTTGCAACTCATGCATAACTGCAAACCAACTTTTTTACGTGGAACCAGGTCAGGGAACCGATCTCAGCTATTCTTGACGCTGACGTGCAAATCGATTGTCCCCCCCGGTGCAGATGTCGTATCATGGCCGGCGACCGTGCCATTGTCATAAATTTCCACGATGAGGGCTTTTCCTGAGCCGTCGGATTTCTGGATGGCCGCCTCGACGATATCGTTCTGGGCCGGGATCCGGTACAACCCGGATCCGGTGCCCGATACCGTTTCCATCCTTCCCGAAGTGCCCACCGATCCGGTAAAATTCCCGGCATAATCGACATGTACCCATACACCCGTATCAGGGATTGCCGGCACTACCGCAACCGGGGTCACAGGAGGCTCGGAAGTCTGTGGTTGTAAGGAAGGAACCGTTTCCGGGGAAAGGGTTGCCGGAACCGGCGCAGTCGTTGTGGGGACCGGGACGGGTGTCGTAACCGGGGGCGTGGTGACCTGAGCCGGATTTTCCCCCGAAACGGAGTGTTTCATCAGGTTAGTGGCTGCGAAATATCCACCGGCTGCAATAACGGCGATGAAGAGAATCACCGAGACGATTACGAAGACTGTCGATCTCCGTCGTCCCGTTGCAGTCTGCGCTTGCGGGTGGAAACGGTCTCCGAGCGAGGGTCTCTTATAGGGTCCGCCCGGGGGGATTCCGGAAGGAAAAAGCGGTGGAACTGATTCGCCGTCACCGGCCCTCTCACGCCCTCCCTGCATTGACCCGTCATGAGCCCCCGCGTCGGCCGGTTGCCCCGGGTCGCGGGTTTCTTCCTGGATTCCGGATGATGGGAATTCCGGAATCCCCCCGGCCTCCATGACCCTCTCGCGGACGAGCGCCACCTGGTCTCTCAGGCCGGCGACCCATTCGTCCCGCTCCTGAACCCGGGATTCCCCTGGATGCTGGGTGAATACAAGAGTCACCGGTATGGTCGCTCCTCCACCCGAGGGGGCGGTGACCGAGAGAGTAATTTCGGGATACCCTGCACCGCTCTCCTGTCCAAGAACCGTCTCGATGGTCGTCAGCGGAATGGTCTCAGGCCGGAACCGGGGGTTGTTGGTATCAACGATGATTATCCTCTGGTTGGTCAGGACTACATCGTTCATCACGGACCTGAACAGAATCCGGTGAGAGGTAAGCATCATCGATTCGTTGCGGCTCAGGTAGGGGTTTGCCATAGCACCAGCTCTAACTGTAGTTAGGGCAGTTGATAGCAATATGCTTTCACAGGCCGGGCAGTGTTTTGATCACCTTCCAGGTTTTTGGAAACCAGCCGGCTGAATGGACCGGCTGGAACCCCCCTTACCGGTCCGGACCATCGGGTAGATAACTACCGGCAAACAGGTTATTCCGCATTCAGCATTTCGTTCCGGATAAGCGCCCCCTCTATGGACTCCAGAAGTTTCTCGTCCCTGAACGGTTTGACGAGATATCCGTACGGGGATATATCCTTTGCCAGGGCGAGGCGGTTGTCATCTGCATAAGACGTCAGGAAAATGACGGGAATATCCCGGTAATTCCTGATCTGCCGGGCAGCTTCAAGACCGTCAATCTTCCCGGTAAGCCCGATATCCATTAGGATGAGATCCGGAGGGGATATGGCTGCGAGGGCTATTGCGTCTTCACCGGATGCAACCGGATCGGGCACGTGGTATCCCGCTCCTTCAAGAAGCTCGAGGATCCGAAAGGCAATGATCCCGTCGTCTTCAACGATAAGAATCAGAGAACCGGGTATCCCTACCGCCTTTTTTTCGCCACAAACCGGGATCCCGCAATCGTCCTCCACCTCAGTCCCCTCCTGATAGAAGTGCGAATCCAGCGATGGATGACCTCATCAATGAACTGATCAATAATAAAATTATTCCCTGAAAAACCCGTCCTTGAAACTTCATATGTCCTTTCAAGTGAAGAAAGATCCGTTTTTCTGATCTCTTACCGAAGGGCTCTTTATCTTCAAACCAAAACAAAATTCCGAAAGAGGTCGGATGCCGGATGGAGCGCGTACAGGGTCAGAAAGGCGGGGGATTGCCACCAGCAGATTTTCCCTTTCATACCGCATCGGACGATGAAATTATTGCCACACTTGGCACGACCACCCGTGGCCTGGACTCCGAAACCGCGAAGGCCCGACTTGCTTCTACCGGCCCCAACGATATTGCGCGGATCCAGCGGAGGCCGGTGGTCGTCCAGTATCTCGCCCATTTCAAAAACCTGCTCGTCATCATCCTGCTTGTCGCAGCCTTCGTATCGGTCTTTGCCGGTGAGCTCACCTCAGCCATAATAATCTTCATCATCGTCATCGCGAGCGTCACCCTCGACTTTTTCCAGGAATACAAGGCGGAGAACGCGGCAGAGCTGCTCAGGCAGAAACTCATCACGAAGACCAGTGTCATCCGCGATGGCGAGGCTGTGGAGATCGCGATCACCGGACTCGTGCCGGGGGATGTCGTATTGCTGGCAGCAGGGGACCTTGTACCTGCCGATGCGCGATTGATCGCGGCCCGTGATCTCTTCGTCAACCAGTCGGCCCTCACCGGAGAGCCGTTTCCGGTCGCAAAAGAGCCCGGCCAGGCCCCGGCGGGATCTCTCCTTGCAGAAGCAGGGAACTACATCTTCCTGGGAACATCGGTCGTCAGTGGGACCGCGACCGCTGTTGTTACCAGGACTGGCACGTCCACCGAGTTCGGGCACGTGGCAAAAAGCCTGGTCGGGAGACCGCCCGAGACCGAGTTCGAGCGCGGGCTCAAGGGATTCAGCTACCTGATGTCCAAGTTCGTCTTCTCGCTGGTCATTGTCGTCTTTTTTATCAATTCGCTCTTCCACCATGGCATCCTCGAATCCCTCCTCTTCTCCATCGCGCTCGCGGTGGGAATGACACCGGAACTCCTCCCGATGATCCTCTCGCTCAACCTCTCGAAGGGATCGATCGCAATGGCGGAGAAGGGCGCCATCGTGAAGCACCCGGAGTCCATCCAGAACTTCGGGAGCATGGACATCCTCTGTACCGACAAGACCGGGACCCTGACCGAGAACCAGATCGCCCTTGTCCGCCACCTCGACACAGAGGGAAACGACAGCGAGACAGTGCTGCTGTACTCCTATATCAACAGCGCATACCACACGGGCCTCAAAAGTCCGCTGGACGAGGCCGTTCTGCGGTTCCGTCATATGGATATCGATGACTGCGTCAAGGTTGACGAGATACCGTTCGACTTCATGCGGAAGCGAGTCTCGGTCGTGGCAGCCCGGAAAACCGGCTCTGTAATCATATCAAAGGGTGCACCCGAGGAGATCCTGAAGGTCTGCACGTCCGAACAGCGGGGAGGATCGGTGCAGCCTCTTGACGCCGCTGCCAGGGAACGTATCGATCAGATCTATCAGGCGCAGAGCACAGACGGGTTCAGGACCCTTGCGGTCTGTTACCGGAAACTCGATGCCGCCCAAAAACGCTTCTCGGTCGATGACGAGAAGGAGATGGTTCTCGTCGGCCTCATTACCTTCATCGACCCGCCCAAGGAGAGCGCCCGCGAATCGATCCAGTTCCTCGCACGGTCCGGTATCGAACTGAAGATCCTCTCGGGGGACAATGAGCTGGTGACACGGAAGACCTGTTCGCTGCTCGGCCTCGAGGTCAAGGCATCTCTCACGGGGGCCGTGATCG
>DASPUR010000013.1:0-9316 GCA_035622795.1 Methanoregula sp.
CAGGCTTGTTGGGCCGTTACCCCAACAACAACCTAATCGGCCGCAGACCCATCCTATGGCGGCGGACCTTTCGACTACAGAGCATTCCAGCATCCATAGTCTATGGGGTATTATCCCCAGTTTCCCGGGGTTATCCCCCTCCATAGGGTAGGTTGTCCACGTGTTACTGAGCAGTATGCCGAGGTCTTGCACCTCTCGACTCGCATGGCTTAATCGAACTCCGATAGCAGTGGCCTCTGGCAGGATCAACCAGAATTCACATATGAAATACGCACACTATTCTAGAACTGTTCTAAGGAATTAGCGGTTACTAAACAAATTTCCGCATTGCCAGTATCAACGTCAGAACCAACTCCGGTCATGCCGGGCATTGTTGGATCTCCATCAAAGAAATTTTGCGTTATGATTCGTCGTGTTGTCAGATTGAACACGGGCTCATAATGTTGGTTTCAGGGATATTTATACCTTGTCACCCGCATTATTTTCCGACGGGCCGGAGCCGGAAAAACCGGTTGTTCCGGCCCGCCTTTTTCGGGAGCCGTTATCGTAAATTCCGTCGTGATTTCTCACGCGTTCACGGGCTTACAATATAGGTTTCAGGGTTATTTATACCTTGTTGCCTTCCTTGTCTGCCCTCGGGACCGGCCCCCGCCACGCGTGCGGTTTTATGCCGGTTCGTCATCGGAATTCGTGGAACTCATTATTGGAGAGCAGGGGATTTAAGGGTTGCTCCCAACCGCAGGGATTTTGCCGTCAGAGATCATTTCAGGGGGATTATAATTTTCAGGGATTGGCCGGAACGGGCGGCAATCCGTGCTCTGTTTTCACAGGTTGCCGGCGGAAGAGATTGCCCGGCAGTTTCGCCCGGGAGGGCGCGCAGAAAGGAGAGCGGGGACTGCGATGCACCCGGGCGGTGCGATCGCGGCCAGAGTTCCGGGAGGGTCATCACAGGATCACCCCGCCTTTTTCCGGCACGGTGTCCTGGAATGTGTTCATGGTAAGCTCAGATAAATCCGGACCGGAATTTTTTTTGCCGGAATTTTTTGGAGCCTGAAAATCTGCCCCTGCCCAACCCCCCCTTTAACTATTTCTTATTTTACGTCGTAAAATCGGAAAAAATTGCCGGAAAAGAGGGGGGGTTAGTTCGGGGCAATTCCTGATCCGGCGCCAAAAATTTCCAGTTGCACGCGAAAAAATCTTGGATTGCGGGCAGACCCGGGTTGCCATCTTCCTCAATGAGGCCAGGCACAAGTACCCTGATCCCGCCACGCACCTTCAAAGGGCCAGCCAATCCTGTACCGGCTTAACCCCCCCTTCCGACCACCAAGGATTTATCGGACCCGCCCGTTCTTCCGGTATATGCCGGATTTCAGACCCCGACCGGGAACCAGGAGCACGTCCCATACGATGAAGGTCCCGGTGGCGGACATACAGGTATTTGACCGGATCGTCCAGTCGCTGATTCAGCGTAACCCGCTTGGCTGCACCCCGTACTTCGCCCGGGTGCATCATCACCCGCCTATCGAGAAACTCCGGGAGATGTACACCGCGAAGTTCGAGTACCGGAACGAACGGCGGAAGCGGGTCGGGAGTACCATCGAGGTGTACGACTCGGTGGAGGGGTATGACACCGGGATCGCCGCTGTCATATCGAATATGGCCAATATCGCCTCCCACCGGGCAAAGCCCCGCCACCTGCCCAAAGCTGACCTCTACTCGGTAATGCTCCAATGCCACGACCGGGAAGGGGAACTCTATTTCCTGAACATCTCCCGGACCCGGATCACCCTCTCCTCCTTTATGAACGACGCCATCCAGAAGAAGGTGGAGGCCTGGACCGACAGCGTCCCCGAACTTGCGTAGGAAAAAATGATAGCCCTCAGGCCGGTTACCCCGCACGACATCGCAGCAATAAAACAATGGCCCCCGTATCCGCCGGAGTTCCGGGACCTCGATTACGCTCTCCGGGACGATGGCTGGCTCGACGAGTATGCGAAAAAAGCCGGAGCTGAAATCCTCATTGCGGACGACGACGGGAAGGTTGCCGGCTTCTCGATCATCGCAGAGGAGCCAGGCGGGAGCTCAGAATTCCGGATCGCCCTCCACCCGGAACTGCTCGGGAAGGGGACGGGAGGGACCATCGCGGCCCTCACGCTCGCCCACGGATTTTCTGACCCGGCAACACGGATCATCCACCTCATCGTAAGGAAGAATAACCCGCGGGCGAAAAGACTGTACGAGCGCCTGCATTTCAGGACCGCAGGTGAATGCGTCAGGGATGTGCAGGGAAGGCCGGTAGCATTCTACCGGATGGAGATCGACCGGGCCGCATTCCTGAAGGAGGAGGGAACATGAAGGAAGGGTTACTTGTTATCGACGTCCAGAACGAATACTTCTCCGGAAAGATGCCGGTGACGTACCCCCCCGGCAGCCTTGCCAATATCCTGCGGGCTATGGACGCAGCCAGGGCTGCAAACATCCCGGTCATCGTTATTCAGCACGTCAGCCCGTCACCGGATTCGGCGACGTTCCGGCCCGGGACGGAAGGATGGGAGCTCCATCCCGAAGTGAAGAAGCGGCCGCACGATGTACTGATAACAAAGGCGCTGCCGGGAAGTTTTACCGGGACGGACCTCGGTCCCTGGCTCCGGGAACACGAAATCGGGTCGCTGGTGATATCCGGCTACATGACCCAGATGTGCTGCGATACGACTGCCCGCCAGGCATTCCACGAGGGATACACGGTAAAATTCCTCTCGGACGCGACCGGCACGCTCACGATTTCCAATGCAGCCGGGACGATCGCAGCCGCTGATCTCCACCGTGCAATTCTCGTGACCCAGCAGATGAGGTTCTCGCAGGTCATAACGACCGCGGCGTGGATCGCGTCGCTCGGCATCCCATACAGCTGACTCCGTTTCTTTGGTTTACCGCAGGAATCCTGTCCACGATATTCAGATTTGATCCGTTAAGGTGCGGCTGCAAAAGATGGAGCCTCAGAATTCCGCGGTACTCTCCGGCACGGGTTCCCCTTCCGCTGCCGGGCATATCTGCACCCAGATATCCCCGAAGAATTCCTCCTGCCGGAGGGTGCACCGTCCGTCGAGGGCGAGGAAGAGGAGCGGGATATAGACCTCGGGGACACCCCATTCCATCCGCTCGCAGAGTTCTGCAAGCGTCATCTCGCCGTCGAGCTCTATCCCTTCGAGGTACTCCCGGAGCGTCACCATCGCCGATTCCTGGAACCCTTCCTCGTGGGCGATGCTCACGACCTCGTCGGCATCGTAGAGGGCTTCCTCCCCGGGTTCCGAGAGCCTCCGGCGCCGGCGTTCCTCCTTCTCGATGTTCTTGAGTTCGAGGATCAGCTCGAAGAGGGTGACCGGGCTCTTCCGGAGGTTCTTCCGGTCGAGCCGGCGCTGGATCTCGTGCTCAAGCCGCTCGATGGGGCCGAGCCGGCTCCCGTACTCGATCTCTGAATCCATGGCGCTGCCGAAATCGTCGCCGAAGAGATCGTCCCCCTCCCCGCTGTCGTCGTCATCAGCGGGTGCAGCGAGTTCCAGCTGCTCGGATTTCATCCGGAGGAGCGTCGCGGCAAAGAAGAGGGTACGGCCCGAGAGCTGGAGGTTAAGTTCACGGCGCCGCTCGAGCTCCGATAAAAACTTGTCCGTAACTTCGATGATGTTGATATTCCACGGGTCGATCTCCCCCCGCTCGGCCAGGCCGACGAGGATCTCGACCGGGTCCTCTACTGCGCCCTGCCGCCCGTTAGTCTCGGTACCGGGGGCTGGTTCACCGGCCGTTCCTTCCGGAATGCCCGGGGCAGGTGCCGGTTCCATTACACTACCTCCAGGCCGGTCTTCACCCTCCCTTTCTTCGGCAGTTGACGGAGGCACGTCGTTCCCTCCGGTGCCCTCTCCGGTGCCGGCGGGATCAGCCATTCGCCTTCACCCCGGTGACAAACGTACTCTTGTCGGGCCGGAGGGTGACTCCCATGATCCGCTGGGCTGCCTCGATCATCGGCTTCCGTAAAGAGACGATGACGAACTGGGAGGACGGGGCGAGCTCCTTGACCATGGACGCGATCCGTTCCACGTTCGCACCGTCAAGGGACATGTCGACTTCATCGAATGCGTAGAAAGGCGCGGGGATGTACCGCTGGATGGAAAAGATAAAGGCGAGCGTGGTCAGCGACTTCTCCCCGCCGGAGAGGGAGGAGAGGAGGTGGACCTTCTTGTCCCGGGGCTTGACGGCAAACGTCATCCCGCCCGAGAACGGGTCCTCCTCGTTCTCGAGAACGAGATGACCGCTCCCGCTCGTGAGCCGGGCGAATATCTCCCGGAAGTTCGCATCGATGGCCCTGAAAGCCGTGGCGAACGCCTCGAACTTCATCTTCTCGAACTGCTCGATCCGCTCGATGAGGCTGGTCCGCTCGCGGGAGAGGGTCTCCTTGCGCTCGGTGCGTTCCCCGACCTGACGGTCCACCTTATCGTACTCCTCGATGGCCAGCATATTGACCGCCCCGATCTTCCGGATCGCCCCGTCGGCTTCGGCAATCTTTCCCTCGATCTCGGTGAGGGAGAGGGTCGTATCCATCTCGCCGGTCTGCTGCCGGAGCATGTCTACTTCAATGCCGAGGGTCCTGATCCTCTCCTCGATAGCAGTGAGCTGGACGGCGATCCGCTCCTTGTTCGCGTCGAGCTTCATGATCTTCAGCTCGGAGTTCTGGATGTTCTGGGTGACCTCGGCCCGTTTCTTCCGGAGCTCGTCGAGTTCCCCGGAAAACTCTTTCTGCTGCTCTTCGAGCGTGGCTATCTGCGACTTGAATCCTGCTATCTGGTCGTTCGAGGCAGCGACTTCGGCATCGATCTGCCGGTTCCGCTCTTCCTGCCGGGTCCGATCCTCCGCAAGCTCAGCCAGCCGGGCGGTAAAGTGCTGCCGTTCGCGCTGGGCGTCGTTGATATCGGCGTCCTTGTTGCGGAGCCTGCGTTCCGACTCCTCGATCTCCTTGCGCTTCCGCTCCATCTGCTCGGTGAGGGCCGGGATATTGGTGTCGTCGAGACGTTTCTTGATCTCTTCGATCCGGGCGTTGATCCCGTTGATCTCTTCGGTGATACGGTCGAGCTCCCCTTCGAGGGCAGCCTGCTCGGCAGCCCCGCCCTTCACCTCTTCTTCCTGGCGTGCAACCGCGGCCTCGATCGTCTGCTTCTCGATCGTAATCGCGTCGAACCGCCTGCTGAACTCCTCGGTGAACATCCCGTACCGTGCGAGTTTCTGGTCGATATCGTTCCGGAGCGCCCGTTTCGCATCAACTTCCGCCGTGACCCGTTTCACGCCGGCTTCGAGCGTTGCAGCCTCACCCTGGAGCTCGCCGAGTTTTGCCCGGACCCGGAAGATCTCGTCGTCGACCGCGGCCCCGAACCCGCGACCGCCCTGCTTCTTGATCGACCCGCCGGTCATCGCCCCGCTCTTCTCGATGAGCTCGCCCTCGAGGGTGACCATGCGGTACTTCCCGATGAGCTTCCGGGCCCGTTCGAGCGTATCGACGACAACCGTTGCCCCGAGAGCTACGGCAAAAGCCCGGTCGAACTTCGCGTCGTACTCGATGAGGTTGACCGCGTAATCGACCACGCCCGCCTCTTTCAGCGGTGGGAGGACCGGGGGTTTCAGCTTGGTCAGCGGGAGGAAGGTGACACGGCCGAGCCGCTCCTCCTTCAGGTACCGGATCGCATCCGCGGCGACCTGGTCGTCATCGCAGACCACGAACTGGAGCTTGTTGCCCGCAGCCACGTTAAGGGCCGTCGAATACTCTGCGGGAGCCTTGCCGAGTTCGGCGATCGTGCCATGGACCTTCTCCATGGCCTTCACCGCCTCGAGCGCCTTTCCTCCGGACTCCCCCCTCGCCTGCTGGGCCGCCTCCAGCCGGAACGCTTCCTGCTCGACATCCCGTATCTCGGTCCGGAGGCGTTCGAGCGTGGTCCGCTGGCCAAACATCGATCCTTCCAGCTCGGAAAGGAGGCGGTCAAGCTCGGCCTTGTCCGCCTGGAGCCCGGTCACGCTCTCCTCACTCTCGGTGAACTGGGACTTCTTCGCGTTATATTCCTCATCGAGCTGGCGGAGCAGGCCGGTGAGCCGCTCGAGCTCGGTGGTCCGCATCCGGCTCTTCTCGATATACATGTCCTGCTGGTGGAGGACCCCCGACCGGAGCCCCTTCTTCTCCTCGGCCTCCTTCAGGAGCGCGAAGAGCTGGTCCCGGGCGGCCTCGGTCCCTTCGCTGTGTTTCCGGATCTCAGCCTCGAGTTTCCCGAGGACCGATTTTGCTTCCGCGACCTCCATCGCGATATTCGTCCGGTCGATGGTAAGCGCCCGGATCTGGCCGGTGCACTCCTCCACCCGGGCCTCGGCACGTTTCGTGTCCATGTATACCCGGTTGATGGTCTCGAGATTGGTCTCCTTCTCTTTCCGGGTCCGGCCGATGGTCTGTTCTGCGAGTTTTATCCCCGCCTTTGCCTCCTCCAGGCCGGCGATCAGCTTGAGGTAGTCGGGACCGCTCTTCCGGTTGATCTGCTCGTCGATGTCCTTCAGGTCGTCCCGGAGGTACGCAAGCTCGTTCTCCTCGAGGCCCCGGTCGGCGTCGATACGGCCGATCTGGATGGTGTGTTCCTCCGTCGACCGGGCGAGCGAGGCGAGCTCTTTCTCCCGGTCGTGAAGCTGGGCGACAGCACGGCAGTTCTGGTAGAACACGAGCTCTTTCTGCCATTTCTGGTACTCGAGGGCCTGCCCCCGTTCGCGCCGGAGCTCGTTCGCCCTCCGGTTGAGCTCGATGAGGAGGAGCTCCTCCCGGTCAATGCGTTCGCGGACGATATCGAGCTCGGAGAGGGACTGCGCCTTCTTGGTATCGAACTCCGAGACCCCGGCGATCTCGTCGATGATCTTCCTCCGCTCGAAATCGCTCATCTCCATGATCCGGGTGACATCCCCCTGCATGACGACGTTGTACCCGTGCGGGATGATCCCGTTTTTGGCAAGGAGGTCGACGATATCGCTCTGCTTGCAGAGCCGGTCGTTTAAGTAATTGTAACTGTAGTACCCGTTGCCGGTCCGCTTGATCCGCCGCCGGATCTTCGTGCCGTCGGAGAATTCGAGGGCTACCTCGGCCGTGTTCCTGCCGGAGTTGAGGTTGATGAGATCGGTCAGCTTCTCTGCCCGGAGGCTCCTCGAACTCGAGAGCGCAAGGACGAAAAGAATGGAGTCGATGATGTTGCTTTTCCCCGAGCCATTGGGCCCGGATATGACACTGAACCCTTCCAAAAAGGGGATTTTGGTCTTTTTTGCAAAAGACTTGAAATTGTCGATTTCCAGTTCAGTGATATGCAAAGATCCGGCCCCTTACTTCTTTGCAGGATCCGCTTTGTCTTCCTCGACTGCGTAAATGAGGTCGCTCTGCTTGGCCTTGACGGAGGTCCCTTTCTTGTTCCGCCCGTAGCCCGCGGATGCGACGATATAGTTCTTGTCCCCGCGCCGGGGTTCCATCTTCATCGTCCCGTCGGGCTGCATGATCAGGTCCATCGCGGGCTCGGCGGGGGCAGCGGGCGCTTCGACACGCGCCCCTTTCCTCATCACGACCGTGCTCGATCCCGCGGGTGCTGCCGGAGCGCCTGCCGGGGCTGCCGCCGGTGCCTGCGCACCCTGGACTATGGGGCCGCGCTTGAGTTCCTGCCGCGAGCGCTCCTCGGTCTGCTTCGACATCTTCATCGCGACTGACTTGAGGTCGAGAAGTTCCTGGGTCAGGCCCTTCACGAGTGCCTCCATTTCCCTCACTTTCTTTTCAAGGGCTGCAAGCCGGTCTTCGGTTGCGGCCGCGGTTACCGGGTTCTCCATCATCGTTCTCAGGTGCTCCTTTTTAGCGATATTCACGAGGGCTGATCTCTGCATCAGACTGGTCTGGCGGGCCCGGATCACCAAGATCAGGGCCCATACCTCATAAATAATAATAATGATCGCCTGATGAGGAAAAAAGGTTTGTGCTCCGAATGGTCCGAAGGACCGTGAGGACGAGAAGAACTCCGCAGGAGTTCTTCGCTGTCCCGAAGGTTCATCAGAACCTGAGGGCTCGAAACAATTCATCGGAATCGCGAGGACGAAAAGATTTCATTAGAATTCTTCGATTTCCGAAACGGTTCATCAGAACCGTGAGGACGAGAAGGTTTTCGCAGCAAATCTTCGCTGTGCGAGTGGCCATCAGGCCACGAGCTTGAGAAGAATCGCGGAGCGATTCTTCGAGTTGCCGAAGGTTCATCAGAACCGGAGGAAGGGAGTTCCGGCTTTTCCGGCAGTGAAGTATCATCATGGAAGAAAAACTCTTACCTTATCCCACCCAACCCTACTGCATATGTCATATCTGGCCAAAACCGATCCAGAAATAGCAGATATCATCGAACGTGAACGGCTCCGGCAGCTGAACGGGCTTGAACTGATCGCATCCGAGAACCTGGTCTCGCGGGCGGTCCTCGAGGCGATGGGGTCGATCATGACCAACAAGTACGCCGAAGGGTACCCGGGAAAGCGGTACTATGGCGGTTGCGAGTTCCACGATATGGCCGAGAACCTTGCCCGGGACCGGCTGAAGAAGCTCTTCGGCGCCCAGCACGCCAACGTGCAGGCACACTCGGGGACCCAGGCGAACATGGCGGTTTATTTTGCGTTCATGAACCTCGGGGATACCCTGATGAGCATGAAGCTCACCCAGGGGGGCCACCTTTCTCACGGCTCCCCGGTCAGCTTCACGGGAAAATTCTACAAAGTTGTCCAGTACGGCGTCGACCCGAAAACCGAGATGCTGGACTACGGGGTTGTCGAAGAGATGGCCCGGAAAGAGAAGCCGAAGATCATCGTCTGCGGCGCTTCGGCCTACCCGCGGACGATCGACTTCAAGGCGTTCCAGGAGATCGCAGACGGCGTGGGAGCCTATTGCATGGCCGACATCGCCCACATAGCCGGGCTCTGCGCCACCGGCGTCCACCAGAACTCGGTGAACGTGGTCAACTTTACGACGACCACGACCCACAAGACCCTCCGCGGGCCGCGGGGCGGGGCGATCATGTGCAACAGCGAGTACGGGGCTGCGATCGACAAGGCGATCTTCCCCGGGATGCAGGGCGGTCCGCTGATGCACACCATCGCGGCAAAGGCGGTCTGTTTCGAGGAGGCCCTCAAGCCTTCCTTCAGGGAATACAACAAGCAGATCGTGAAGAACGCAAAAGTCCTTGCCCAGACCCTGATGGGCAACGGCCTGCGCCTCGTATCGGGCGGGACGGAC
>DASPUR010000014.1:0-6018 GCA_035622795.1 Methanoregula sp.
TTCAATTATCTTTTCCGGCCTTAACAGGTAATATCCCGCCGTGCCGCGGAGGCCGAGTGGTTCATCAGAACCGCGAGGAGGAGAAAAGCGCTTTTTGCGCTCTTCGACTCGGCCCTGAGGCGGGGAGGCCTCGCAAGTCTAATTCAATAGTAAAAAAGATTAAATTCCGGTTAAAGGGGGATTTTCTCCAATCTCCTGCTCACCCCTTCCCCATCCAGATCCCAAGCGCGAACGCCTTCTCCAGGTCCTTTGGGAAGACGGTCCGGCGCCGCTCCTTCCGGGCCTCAGGATCGGCATAGCTGAAGACGACTTTTGCATAGTCTTCGAACTGGAGGGTCTCGAACGAGCAGAGGGTTTCCGCATGCCCGAAGGTCCGGGCAAGGACGTTCTCGTTCAGGCCGATGTGGACGGGGTACTGCGCCGCCTTCATCTGCTCTTCCGAGACGTTCATCGTGTAAATGAACGCGGTCTTGATCTTCCGCGGAAAGAGGGTCGAGGGCGGGTTCGTGTACGCGAGGTACGGGAAGAGGAGCCGCTCTAAAAAACTCCGCATCTCGCCGGTGACGGTGCCGAAATAGAACGGCGAACCGAGGATGATTGCATCGGCTTCGCGAATGCGGTCGAGGACCGGGGCCAGTTCGTCCTTGACCGCGCATTTCCCGTAACTCTTTCCGCCCCTGAGCTTGCACGCAAAGCAGCTCGTGCATCCCGTGAAGGTAAGGTCGTAGAGATGGATGAGCTCGGTATCCGCTCCTTTCGATGCAGCGCCTTCGAGCGCCTTTTCAAGGAGCATCGCGGTGTTCCACTTCTTCCGCGGGCTCCCGTTGACTGCGATAACGGTTGTCATTTTTTCTCCGGTTTTTTCATAAGAACTTTTTTTTCAGGTTTGTTTTTAAGGTTCGTTGTGGCGATAAGACTGTTCTACGCGGTAATGTATCGCAGGTTCATTGGGTTCCTTTCTCCATCGTTTTCAGGAGCCAGGCCATCGTTTTGCCGGCGTTCTGCGCAGCGGCGATCCCCTCCGCATCGTTCCGTACATCGCCGGGGTCCATACCGACCCCGATGACCGGCTGGCCGGGCACGACCATCCCCGCGTAGAGCAGGAAGTGGAGCATGGTGTCGATGGTCCTCATTCCCCCGGCCCTCCGGACCGCAGCCACCGCCAGCCCCGCCTTGCGCCGGTAGAGTGCACCGCCGTTTGTCCGCGATACGAAACCGGCGCGCTCGATCAGGCTCTTCATATCGGCGGTGGCATCCAGGAAGTACACCGGTGAGCCGAGGATGATCCCGTCCGCACCTGCCATTTTGTCGATGCAGCTGTTGATTATATCGTCGTCGAAGACACAGTGCCCGTCCTGGTTCTCCGCGCATTTCATGCAGGCCGTGCATCCCCGCAGGTTCATTCCGCCGACCTGGACCAGCTCGGTTCCTATCCCTTCCTTTTCGAGCTCGCCCAGGACGGTCCGGAGAAGGATGGAAGTATTCCCGTCCTTCCGCGGGCTGCCGTTGAACGCTACGACTTTTGTCATGGTTTTCTTCCTTTCGTATTTCCCCACGTGACCTGCAGGGGTTTCCTCGCGGGGATCCGGTGCGGTTTGTACTTCGGGTAGCCAAGCATCATCGCGTAAGCGGCCTCCCTCCCCTCCGGCAGGGAGAGGAAGTCCTGCAGGGGCCGGTATGAACGGGCCGCTGAAGCGACGATCCCGGCCCAGCAGGTCCCGGCGCCGAACGCGGGCGCCGCGATGTCGACGTGCGTGAGGGCGATGATCGCATCGTTTGCCGCCATCGGGTTGCCCGCCGGGACGTGGGCCACGAGAAGGTGGGGTGCGTAGTGGCAGATGATGTCCTTCCCGTTGTCCCAGGCCTGGATAAACCACTCGCGGTAACCGTGGAGCGGGTGGCCGGGTTCGAGGCCCCGCATCCAGTCGACGGTCAGCCTGGCGACTGTCTGCACATCGTCCCCGTCGAGCACGAGCCACCCGACCGGCTGTGTGTTCATGGCGCTCGGCGCATACCGGGCGATGTCCAGGATCTCCCGGATCGTCTCCTGCGGGACAGGTTCGGTTCGGTACTGCCGGATCGACCGCCGGCTCTTTATGTGGCTCCCGAGCTGGCCGGGACTGACAGGCCCGGCAGCAATCTTCTCCGCGGGTACCGAGTCCCGGGTGACCGCGCCGGTCGGACAGAAGGCCTCGCACTGCCCGCAGCCGCCGCACATCCCGGCGCGTTCTTCTCCCACGCCGGGGAGCTCTCCTTCTTCTTGTGTGATGACGCCGGTGAGGCAGACGTCCGAACAAATCCCGCACCGGGTGCATGCTTCCTTGTCGAATGCTATCGTCATGGAAATGTTCCTCTTCCTTACCGTTTCTGCCTCAAGGGAAATATATCCGCCAGAAGGTTTTTTGTAACATTGTTTCCAAAAATAAAGTATTGAAGGAAATCGCATGAGATGTGAAAAAACTCCCAAATGCAGCATCGATAAGGTTGTCGGGATCATCGGGAACAAGGGGAACCTGTTCATCCTCTGGCACCTGCGGACCGGCGTGCTCCGGTTCACGGAGCTCCAGAACCGGATGTGCAGCGTCAATTCAAAAACGATCACCAAGCACCTCCGCGACCTGGAGGGGCACGGGATCATCTCCCGGCAGGTCTACGCGGAAGTCCCGCCCCGGGTCGAGTACTCGCTGACCGAACGGGGCCGGACGCTGCTGCCCGTCATCGAGGCAATGCTCGAGTGGGGCGGGAAGTATTTGCCGGAGGAAGGGGACGGCCGGTGCATGAAGGCTGAAAAGGTTCCGGACGGGACGGCGAAATCCATGCCGAAGAAAGCCGGGAAAGCGTAACGGTGATGCAGGTATGAGAAACGATGAATGCATCATCAGATTCCTGAACAAAGAGGGAAGAGTCCTGCAATCATTCCAGCGGGATAAGGACGGCTGGTTCCAGACGAGTTCCAGGGGAATCGTCAGGCGGTGCACGGCCGAGCAGACCCTGTCACATCTTCTGCCGCCCCTTGCCGGTGCCAGCAGGGCGATCGTAAAGGTGGAGAGGATTGGGGGATAGAGTTCCACCGTCAACTCTGAAATTTGGTGAATTGCGATGGGGCCACGGGCGCTCGGGGTCTCATCGACCCTCGCCCCGCGAAAGACTCTGATGAATCCTTCTTATCCTCACGGTCTGCGGACCGTTCGGACCGTGGAGCATGGCCGTATATGAATCTCCCAAAAAAGTTCGAAAATGGGGGTCAAGGGAGCTTGCCCCCTTGGGTTGCTTCGAAGAATCCTTCGGATTCTTCTCCTTCCTCATGGTCCCGATGGACCATTCAGACTCCCTCTCTGGGGACCGACCGCAGGGAGGTCGAGAATGCCGCCAGGTCATCAGACCTGCGGCAGGAGAAGGTCTTTGACCTTATCCTGAATGCACCAGCATTCTTCGAGGAGAGAGGGGGTCACTCTCGTAATTCCAAAGAGATTGCTTCGTTACATTCAAAAGAATTTTTTCAATAGTAATCAGGAAAGACAGGCGCCTTTCACTTCTCCGCGGCGGCCTCATTTACCATAAAAAACGCTCGAACCGGTAATCTGCCCCACCGTGCAACGAAGATTTGTTCCAAATCTTCTCGATTTCGTGATCGGAGAGGTCCATCGGAACCTCGAAGAGGAGAAAGGAGGCGTCAGCCGACCTTCGACTTTCTTATGAACCACTAAAATCCCCGCGAGAGGCCCTGAGGCGGGGAACCCTCGCACATCTGATTTTTTCAAATAAAAAGGAACCGGAGAGGATCAAAAATTACCGGATTTTCCGGAATATGAGCACGGCCCCGATGACACACGCGACGAGACCAACCGGCAGGAGGAATGAGGGAAATTCCGGAACCGGTTCTGGAACCGGTTCCGGGACCGTGGGGCTTACCGTGAAGGTCGCTACCCGGCTCACGGTATCAAACCCGGCGCTGTTGTAGGCCTGGAGCGTTACCTGGTAGCTCCCCGGTGTGTCATAGATATGCGAAGGATCCTCCTGCGTGGAACTTGCGGGCATGAACTGCCAGACATCGTTCTCTTCCCCATTTTGATCCTCGCCTCCCAGCAGGAGTATCTTGCCATCGGGCATGGAAACTGTCGTTACATACGTCCTTGGCAACCATTCGGCCGTAGGCTTGATCTGAGTCCACGTTGCCCCTTCATCTGCGGATCGCCAGACATCGTTGGTGAAAGCCCCTCCCGTCAGGATGATACTCCCGTCCGCCGCAAGGACGCTTGCCGAGAACCCTTCACCGTGGGGCAACCATCCGGCGCTTGCATTCACTAGGGTCCACGAGGCCCCGCCGTCTGTCGACTTCCATACGTCATCCTTCGGGCCGGTGCTGTCTTCCTTGTTCCCTCCCATAAGGACTATGTCACCATCGGGCAACACGACGGTCTGAGATTTCACACGCGGCCCCCAGGGGGCATCCGCCGTGACATGCGTCCACGTCGATCCCTCATCGGCTGACCGCCATACGTCGGACACCACATGCCAGGTGTCAGTCAGAGTCTCCCCGCCCATCATGACAATGCTTCCGTCAGGCAGAACCACGCAGGACTGGAAAGACGGCACTTCCCCAGGGAAATCGGAGATCTGCGTCCACGTCGAACCTTTGTCGGTCGATCGCAATACATCGGGCAGAGACCCTCCGATTACGACAATGTCACCGTTTGGCATCGCCACGGTGGAATGTGCGATTCTTCCTATCCCTTCGCCTATAAAGCTCTCGTTAGCAAGCTCCCAGGTCGCGCCATCGTCCGTCGATCGCCACGTATCGCTCAGCCAGTCAATAGACCCAATCCCGCCGGTCATTACAATAGTACCGTCCGGTGTCACGGCTGCGCTGGTCGAGTGGCGTGGCTGCCACCCGGCATCTGCGGTGACCTCGGTCCACGGAACCGAGAAATTCTCGTCTCCGAAAAACCAGACCCAGCCCGCGGGATCATTTGCCGTCTGGTCCTGGAACGAGACGGTCAGGGGCGAATCACTGGTGATATTGGTAGTGAAATCCGCGACCGGCGCACTGGCGCATGCCCCCGCAATGCAGAGAATAACGACAAGAAACGATACGATTCCCAGTTTTGGAATAATAGTTGGCAGATGCTTCATAGAATATAACCTCCTGGTGTAACGATCGGATTTTATGAGAAACCATCAGAACAGACAGTATTATATTAATTAGAAATATGCAATGCCCCGGCGCAATGCATCCGCACTAGTACAACAAACGAGGAGAAAGAGTTCTGTTTAAAAGAAAAAGCAGGGTGCCGGGGTCAGACATTGAATATCCCGGGTTATGCACCGTAAACAAAAAGGAATGAACGGTTCAGAAAGAAATCAGTCATTTATTATCATCGGATGGGCATTCTTATCATAAGGTGTCCGGCCCTTGAAGGGTTTCTTTCGCTGCGCTATTCCGGCAGCCATCTGCATTCTCATGGCAGGTATTCTGATTCTGCCCTCAGGAACATTTGCAGAAAATCCGGCGGATCATACAACGGCTGAACGGCCGGTTTTGCTCTGGTCCGTCCCGAACGGGAAAATAAATTATGCGAGCGGGAGCATGAACCAGATTGCCTGCCCGGGCGACGGAAGTGTCGTGGTTGAAAGTGAGGCAAAGGGAGTTGTCACGGCCCGGAACCGGAACGGTGATCTCGTCTGGAGCTGGCATGCGCCGGAACCAGGGTATCAGGTCTGGAGCGTGGAGAGTTCCGGGGAGGGAAAGTACACCGGGGCTATCCTGAGCTATCCCGGTTCTTCACGCAACGAGGAGTTTGTGTATCTCGACGCAGACGGCAACGTTCTCTGGAACAGGACGCTTGACAAATCCACCTGGGACGTCTCTCAATCAGAAGACGGAAAGAAAATCGCAATTCCGGGATCCGGAAACATCTCTTACTTCGACGAAACCGGAAAACAACTGGGAACAACGGTCGCGGGCAGGGGTCCCCTGCATACGGTACTATCGGATAATGGCACGACTATCGCGGCGCT
>DASPUR010000015.1:0-8330 GCA_035622795.1 Methanoregula sp.
ATGTCCGAGAACTCCCAGAGCACGCCGATTGCCCCGGTGAAGGTGTCGGGGTCCGCGTAGATCCGGTCCGCGTGGGCGCTCACGTAATACGCGGCGCTGGTCGCCATATCGCCCATAGAGACGACAACCGGTTTTTTGGTCTTGGCGTACTCGAGGTCGCTGATGATCTCCTCGGCCCCGGCCGGTGTCCCTCCGGGGCTGTTGACCCGGAGGACGATCGCTTCGGTCATCGGGTCGTCTGCCGCATCCCTCAGCTCTTTACCGACGACCTCGCTCCCGATCGAGCTCCCGTCATCGACGCTTCCCGATACGATCGTCCCCTCCATCCGGACCACCGTGACGCCCATCTGGTCCGCGTGGGAAACGTACGAGGACGCGATGGCAAGTCCGACGATGACGATGAGCAGGAAAACGACTATCAGGAACCATTTCCGCGCCGGGTGCCGCTTCTGCTCCGGGTGGATTCCTCCGGCTGGTGTCATGGGGCCGTCCATGGGTTACACTTCGCTGTACAGTACATCGAACTCGGATACCAGATTACTTCCACACATATAATAATTCTTGAGATTGAGGCGGATCATCTCTTCTTCGGAGTTGATATGCATGCCGCCGACAAGAGAGGGCGTGTCCGAGCCGCCTACGATAAACGGGAGGTGGATGAGCCGGATCTCGTCCACGAGCCGGTCGTGGAGCATGTGCCAGTTCAGGGTCGGGCCGCCCTCGATCATCAGCTTGTTCACCCCGAATTTCTCCTTCAGGATCGTCATGAGGAGCGGCAGCTCGACATGCCTTTTCCCCGCGGCAACGACATGGACCCCTTTTGCCCGGATCGCCGCCACACGCTCTGCCGGCGCCTCCTCGCAGACCGCGATGAGCGTCGGGGCATCGGGCCCGAGCACGTTCCGGTCCAGCGGCAGGTCCGCCATGCTGCAGGGGATAACCCGGAGCGGGCTCTTCCCTTCGACCAGGCGGACCGTGAGGTACGAGTTGTCGATCCGGATGGTGTTGGCGCCGACCATGATCGCATCGTACTCGGCACGGGTATGGTGGAGGAGGAGCTCGGTCTCGTGCGCCATGTACTTCATCAGGATCTTGCTTGAGGCCCCTTTCTTGAGCGTGAGCTTGCCATCGGCGGTGATCTCCGACATCATGAGCACATGCGGGCGGTCTTTGTGATCTGCCATGGTTTCCTCTCTTACCGGTACCATTGGGTGGCGGATATAATAAAATGGTGACCGGCACGGCCATACGGGGAATGACGGCCGGAAATCCGCTAAAATACGATAACTATTATTGTCAGGCTTCGCCAAGAATTACGCTATGAATATTACTGCACTCCGGCCGAGGTTTATCGGGTACCTCGAACCGGTCGCAGATGTCTTTGTCCGGCTGCGGATCACGCCAAACCAGATCTCGCTCCTTGCGCTCCTCGCCGGTTTTGCCGCCGCGTTCCTCTTCTCAGAGCGCCAGTTTGCGTTCGGGAGCCTCGCCCTCCTCCTCTCCGCGGTCTTCGATCTCATCGACGGAAGCGTGGCCCGGAAGACCAATTCGCATACCGATTTCGGGGCGGTCTTCGACTGGATCGTGGACAAGTACGTCGATGCCCTGGTCCTTGCCGGCGTCGGCCTCTCCGGCATCGCCATCGTCAGCCAGTTCTATCCCCTCCCCCCGCTCGCCGATTTCGGGGTGGTCGCCTTCGCGATCACCGGCTCGCTGATGAACACGTTCATCAAGCCGGTCACCTACGCCGAGATAGGGTACCGGCAAAAGGTCGAAGGCAAGATAGACGACCCGCTCGAGGGTGTAGGGTTCTTCGGCCGGCCCGAGACCATGCTCTTCCTCATCGTCGGCGGCCTGGCAGGATACATCGGCATCGCCGTGCTGGTCATCGCGGTCTGCACCAACCTCTCCGCGATCCAGCGGATCGTGTACCTGTACCGGACCCTGTCCTGAATTAAAAAAATCTGCCCGTCCAAGACGCAAAAAAACCAGAAAGGCTTGCTGGCAGCCGTTCACCCGGACAAATCACCGGCAGTTATTTTTTCCGATCGAACGCACAGCGGAGCTCGCCGACATACAGCTGGTACAGTTCGTCGGCAAAATCGCCGAGCTTGGGGATGATCGTGAAAAGCCCGTACGCTATGATCACGAGCGCCACGAGCGCGGAGAGCTCGGCGATGACGTTGTGGGCCCAGAAGAAACTCTCGTACCCGGGCTCGCCATTGCCCGCTATCGACGGGTAGTACGGGAACCACTGCTCCGTGTAGGCGATGATGACAAACACGTTCCGGAGCAGGTTCAGGACATAGATGGTCGGTGCGACGATCAGGAACGCGTACACCTTCTGCCTTGTCGTGGTCGGCACGGCTGCAGCGATGCCGAGCATGATCGCGATGCTCTGGATCCCGGTACACCCGAGAATGATCTGCACGCTGTACCCGTTCCGGGTTATCGTGTCCCGGATAAGGGAGCCGCACGCGGCCGGGTCGAGGATCTGGAGCGTAGCCGGGTTCATGCAGGTCACCTCGACTGCGAAATGAAGCGCCCCGAGTAACCAGACGACCTGTCCGACGACCAGCGAGATGAGCCAGTTCCCCATCCAGGCAAAAGCGGGGATTTCCGAGAACCCGAAGGGAGCATAGATGAGGAATGCGACCGCAGCCGCCCGGGAGAGGTGGATTACCCTCTCGTCGCCGGCGAGGAGCTGCCGTGCCGTGATCAGGAGGAACGGGACGGAGAGCGCTGCGATGAGGGGATAGATGAAGTTGTTCTCCTGGAAAAATTCCCCCAGCTGGGTGAAAAGAGTCAGGACGATGAATATCCATCCGAAGATAGCGGCATAGATCCGGTGGGGACCGGGCACCAGGAACGCTAAAAACCCAAGACAGGAGAGCGGGACCAGGTACTCGATCATTACAGGAATATCCACCCGGTACCAAAAAAAGGATTCTGAAGAAACACCGGCAGGGCTGAAGTCCCGCCCCGGGTTCCGGGGAAAAAAGGAGGAACGTAAAGGAATTTTCCGGCGGTAGTGCGACCACACGAGAGTTAATCTTCTTCGCCGCCCAATTCCTAGAGCGATGTTCTGCCCTGAATGTAAAAGCATGCTGGTGTCCTCGGGCGGCCAGCTGAAGTGCCGGAAATGCGGGTATATCCGGAAGATCGAAGAAGCCGACCAGATGAAGAAGAAGCTCAGCAGGCGCGAGAACGAGATCGTGATCGTAGAGGAAGAGGGACAGGCAAAGACGATGCCGACCATCCAGATCAAGTGCCCCAAGTGCGAGAACAACCTTGCGTTCTGGTGGCTCCGCCAGCTCCGGGCCGCTGACGAGAGCGAGGTCCGGTTCTTCCGGTGCACCGAGTGCGGGCATACCTGGAGACAGTACGACTAGCGGGTTTGTCCGCGGACCCGTGCAGGTTTTTTGTTTCTTTTTTCCCGGCCGTAGGTCTGTCTTTTTCCTCCTCCGGGATTTCTTCGCGGACTTCCTGCGGGCCGGCCCTGCCTTGGAAAAACTACAACCTTGGCTGGCTCTTCCGATTGGCAGCCTTATGTGCCGGACTTTTTTTCCGGAAATGCCCGGCCTGAACTATCGGATCGACTGCCCCGCAGCATTGTCCGGGGAGAGATTGGGCATATCGACCGCTACGATCCCGCACAGGTAGGGAGTCTTACCGGGCTCTTCGAGCACCCGGCCCCGGCAAAAGACCGGTGCGTTTTTTATTCCCCGGAAATGGACAACACTGTCCTGGGTGCCGGGAAGGTGGAATACATCATGGAGGAACGCGGAGAATGAAGCCCGGTCCCTCTCCTCGATAAAATCGGAGAACGTCCGGCCGGGACCGTTTTGCACGGAGACGCCCAGGAGGTCCGCACCGGTCCGGTTCAGGGCGCTGATGGTCCCCTGCGGATCGATGGTGAAAAAGCCGGCCGGGGCAGAATCAAAACAGGACGTGCAGCTCTCTCCGGGCTGCCCGGAGCTCTGGCCCGGGCGCTGCGTCCCGCCCGGCTGATCGGGCAACCCGATCCCGCCTGCTTCCAGTTTCTCGACGAGTCTCTGCGACCTTTCCGTGTACGTTTTCAGCACCGTTATGTCCATTCCTACAATAAGGAACTCGCGGAGGCCCATACCTTCCTCCTGTACTTCCTTGATGGTCCAGGCAACCCATGCGATCTCACCGTTTTTCCTGATGACCTCGGTCTCCTTGAACATCATGTGCTTGGCGGGCCTGAGGAATTCCTGGTTCTGCTCCGCCGTGCTTTTCCGGGAGTGCGCCGGGGGCAGGATAATGGTGCCGATAAGGTCTTTCCCGAGGACTTCTGCTTCGGAGATGCCAAAGAAGCTCTCGGCAAACTCGGAGAAAAACGTGATACGGCCGCGTTCATCGGCCCTGAGGATTATGCTGTTTGCGTTTTCGACGAGCTCGCGGTACTTCCTCTCGCTCTCGGCAAGCGCTCTGCCGGACTTGAGGCGTTCTTGTATCTCTTCTGCCAGGTTTTCATTGGCTGTTTTCAGCTCGATCGTCCGTGCCTCAACCAGCTGCTCGAGATGGTCCTGGTGTTTTTTCAGCTCTGTTAAGTCTTCGAGGATGACCGCGATTCCCTTCTCACCCTGGTCGAAGACCACCGGGATCATTTTTATCCGGAAAAAATACGGCTGGCCCGCGATCTCGATCCGTTCCATTTTCGTATGTTCCGTGCCGGTCTGGGCAGTCCCCGCCAGATCGAGATCTGCTCCCGGGAAAAACGGTTTCAGCGGCGAGCTGTCGATCTTCAGGCCAAGGATGGCCTCCCGGGAAATGCCGAAGAGATGGAGGAAAGGTTCGTTGACCTGCCGGACCAGGAAGTCATGATCGAGCACGAGCATGAGATCGGAGGAGAGGTTGAGCATCTGGGAGAACGGGACCCTCTGGGAAAGCGTGAACACCTTTGCGCGCCCGTATATATTCAGTTCGGCCTGCCCGGAAATCAGCAGGGTGTTGAGGTACTTGGCAGTCGATGTCCGGTTCAGGGGAAGTGTTTTTGCGATCTCTTCTATCGTTAAGCCTTTTGGATGTTCCCTGAGTATTTCCCGTATCCGGGAAATTATACCTGCCTGATCCTCCAGAAAACTCATCCCCGCCGCCTTTTTTGGTAACCTCTTGAATGCTTCTTATTAATACATTTCGACGTTATGATGCATTATGCCGGGGCGGGCAGACCTTTTCAGCAGGAGAGCCGGGGATAACGGAAGACCTGTCAATGGAATTACATTATTGTCATCCATTGTATTGAACCGACACCATCTTTTGAATTTATAAAACGTCCCGCAAAAAATTTTGTAGGAAATTCTGCAGGACCTGTTTTGGGGTCCTTTTTCCGATTTCACAAATCCGAACCAGAAAGGTGTGGCATTTATGACTTGTAAGGTGAATCTGATCATCCTGTTGGTGGGGGCCGTAATCCTTGGTTCCCTCATTGTCCCGGGCGCCAGCGCCGCGGGTACTGTAACGACGACGCATCCTTACATGCTGTTCCGCGATATCTCCAAGGTCCCCGGGTACCAGAACCAGGCCCAGGACCCCTGGAAGACCTGGCAGAGCCAGGTAATCACTGCCTCGAACGGTTACCTCAGTGATAATTTTGCGGGAAACCTGGGCTCGTACGACCGGATAAGCTACCGTGCGCAGTTTGCCGAATATCTTGGCCTGTCCTACCAGATCACCAAGAACGCAGCCTATGCACAGAAAGGAAAGGAAGCGCTGCTGAACATGAGCGTGGGGAGCACGGAAGCTACCGCTGACGACGGCCTTGCGCTCGAAGGGTACTCCCTGGCATACGACTGGATCCAGCCGAGCCTCGACAAGGCAACCGACATGAAGATCCGGGACAACCTGGCAACCCTGGCGGACAAGGTGTACAAGGATACAACCACAAACGGCAAGGGCTACATCGACTTCCCCGACCTCCACGGGCACCTCTACCCGGCACTGGGAATGGCATCTGCCGCACTTTCCGATTACACCAATCCCAACAAGCTTGCCCTCTCCTCGGGGCCTTCTGACTGGTACCACTTTGGTACAGATTACCTGTTCGTGAACGATCTCCAGCACACGTACGGTAACTCACTGTTCGCCCATGCTTCAGATCCTACCGGAAAAGACCTGCTGGGCGCATACAAGGCCTACACCGTCGACGACCTGTCAACCTGGTTCCAGGTCTGCTACAACGCGTACGGTATCAACCTGATGAGCACTTACCCGGTCGCTGAAAAATATTTTACGTCTGAGACCTGGGAATCGCTGCCCAATGAGTACAGCAACGACTTCGTGACCAACGGGAACACGATGTGGGATACCTCGAAAGGGGTCTTAAGTCTCATGACACCTGCCGACCAGGCCACGGTCCTCAACCACATAAAGCTGGTCGAGGCGGACAAAATCCTTCCCAACAGCAACTATATCAACGGCGGAACGGAGGGCGGGATATCAACCGATCTCCTCTATTGCGTCTACGGGAACTATAATTCCGTCACCCCTGCACCAACCGCGGCGACCAGTCACATGGATTCAACCGGGGTTCTCCAGATAATCCGGCAGAACTGGAACAATGATGCAGACTGGCTGTCATTCACGACCTGGAACAATGTTGCCGACAGTAACCGGAACATGATCCACAACGACCAGCTCGGGTTCGAGTACTACAGCCGCGGGGACCTCCTCCTCGCAGATGCCGGGGAGCCCAAGCATATCCTCGACGGCAACTACGGCGAGGAAGATATCGACCACAACGTCATCGCCATCGACAACCCGAGGACGCCCTTCACCCTGTCGCCCTGGTCCGGCAGCACGTCCGCCGGTCTGCACAAAGGCGCCGCCGACCAGCTCACTACGCCGGCAACGATCGGGTCGATGTTCCAGCTGCCCTGGATGCAGCTGATCCAGTCGAATGTCACCGCAACCACGGTCGAGAGCGGGGCATGGGGATCCACCCAGGCGCTTTCGAGCCCGATCCAGTACGAGCGGGACGTCCTGTATCCCGAATCCGACTATTTCATCATCGTCGACCGGCTGCAGGGAACCGAGAGCTGGGGATACCGCAACATCTTCCGGCCCTCGAGCCTGATGGTCACGTCCAGCACGGGGACCGCGGACCCTGCCATCGGGCATGACAACGTTGCCCTGACAATCGGATCAACGCCCTACAACTGGCAGTCGCTTGCATACCGGGCAGAGACCAATACCGGTCTGACTGCAGACTCCCTGACCTGGACCACGACCAACCCCTACGGAAAGGCAGTCACCGCAAAGCTCGTGACCTCCCCGTCATCCTCAATCCTGGTTGAGAAGAACGATGGCAGGATCGGCGGGTACAGCCCGGCAGCGGAAGTGTACACCCCGGTCGTGTATTTCAAGAACGCCCCGGCTACGACAGACTACCGTGTCACGGCTCTCCTGTCAAGCTACTCGACCGAGACACCCAAGACCGGAACCGAGCTTGCGGTGACCGGGACCGGCCACGCCCTGAATGTCCACGCACCCTCCTACGATGACTACATCTACACGGGAACCGGCGTATCCACGTTCGGCACCTATACGACCGATGCCGACACGGCCTACATCCGGACGTCGGGCGGAGCGGTCTCCGACTATACCATGCTGAAGGGGTCGTACCTCAACGTGGGCGGGGCCCCGGTCGTGTCACTCTCGAAGAAGGTCGATTACTTCACCGCAAAGCGTTCGGGTAGTACGTTGTCGTTCCAGATCAGCGGGCAGACCAGCGCCGACATCACCATCAATGGTGTCGCGGTAAGCTCGGTTACCCGGGACGGATCGCCCTACACCAGCTGGGTTACACAGAACAACGGCACTGCGGTAAAAATCACGACCGAACTGAGCACCCACCAGTTTGTCGTCACCATCGGGAACTCGCTCAGCGTTAACCCCATCTCCCCGGTAAGCGTAGCCCCGGGAACCGCCATCACCATCCCGGTCAACACGACCTATACCGGCAAGGGAACGGTCACCTATTCGGCCTCCGGCCTGCCCTCGGGCGCGACGTTCAATGCAGCGACCCATATCTTTGCATGGACACCTGCCACAACCCAGATCGGTACCTACACGGTCACGTTCTCGGCGACCGACGGTACGCTGTCGGCAAACACGAATGCAGTTATCACCGTTGGCACAGCGGCAACGAACCATGCCCCCGTCATCACCGCGATCCCGGCAAAGTCGGTTGCTCCGGGGACTGCCCTGAGTATTGTCGTCAATGCCTCCGATCCGGATGGCAACACGCTGACGTACTCCGCAAGCAGCCTGCCATCCGGTGCAAGCTTCAATGCCGGCACCCA
>DASPUR010000016.1:0-7401 GCA_035622795.1 Methanoregula sp.
ATGCTTCCCGATTTAGAAAATGCCTGTAGTACCGTGGCACGGGTTCATTAAGAATATGTCTGCATTCCTTTACAAAGAGTACATGGTTCTATCCATATCCTTATCATATCCCCGTTCCGATTTCCCTAAATCAAAGAAACAATTCAGTCGGGAACACCCCGGGAGTACATGAATGAGAAGCATAACCGCCGAGAAACTGAACCTTGCGTACGATCCCGTTGCCGTCCTCTGGACCAATAAAAAACCGGAGGGCGCACTCCAGATAAAGCCCCACGGCCACGGCTGCATCATGCCCTTTTTTGCGCAGGTTGCGACCCGGAAGAAGACCGCGGTCTTCGACCGGGAAAGTTACGGGTGCCCCGGGGCAAAGGCCGGGCTCGGGTTCGGTACCGGGTACCCCGATGCGTTTGGCGGGGCGGGGATCGAGTTCATGGCCGCGTTCTTTTCGAAGGGGAAAGCGAGCGCAAAAGACACGGTGGCGTACTGCAGGGTCGTCGGGCAGATGCCGGCGCGGGAGCAGGCGAAATTCATCCACGGGGAGCGGCTGCACCGCGATCCGGAGAAAGCGAAACGGTTCATGACCGAAGATCTGCCGGTCACCGACATCGCCGAGAAGTATGTCGTGTACAAACCCCTCGGCGCCGTAGAGGCGGGCGAGACGCCGGTCGCCGTCATCTTCGTTGCCGACCCGCTCCAGGTAACCGGCCTCGTCACGCTGGTCAGCGCGGTCCGCGAGGGGACGGATGCAGTCCGGGTCCCGCCCATGGCCGCCTGCCAGCAGATCGGTGCGTTCGTGTACGAGGAGGCAAAGAAGGAGCACCCCCGGGCGGTCCTCGGGTACACCGATCTCGCTGCACGGGCAAACGTGGGGAAGACCATCCCGGAGAACATGTTCACCTTTGCCGTGCCCTGGAAACTCTTCCGGGAGATGGAGGAGGAAGCCCGGGACGGGGTATTCGACGGCCCGATCTGGAAAGAACTGGCAGGTAAAAGAGAGGGCTAAAAATACTTTTACGGCAGATCTAACTGAAGATCCGATAGCCGGACCGTGCACCGCACCATGGAAATCCCCACAAGCCCGCCGGAAACAGGAACGGAAGTACCGGCCATCTGCCATACCCCTGCCGGGCCCGTATCCGCGGCGGGAAAGAGGATCGTGCTCCTCATCGCCATCCTTGCAGGGTTTATCACCCCGTTCGACGGCTCAGCGGTCAACATCGCGCTGCCGGCCATGGGCGCTGAGTTCCACATGGACGCGGTCTCGCTCTCATGGATCGCGACCGCGTACCTCCTCGCCGCGGCCCTCTTCCTCGTCCCGTTCGGCAAGATCGCGGATATCTACGGGAGGAAGCGGGTGTTCCTGTACGGCATCGCGATCTTCTCCTCTGCGTCCCTGGTGATGACGATGGTCCCCACGACCGGCATGCTCATCGCCGTCCGGGTCCTCCAGGGGTTCGGCGGCGCGATGATCTTCGGGACGAGCATCGCGATCCTGACCTCCGTCTTTCCACCGGGGGAACGGGGCAGGGCTCTGGGGATCTACATCACGGCCGTATACTTCGGGCTCACGGTCGGGCCGTTCCTCGGCGGCGTGCTGACCCAGTACCTCGGCTGGCGGAGCATCTTCTTCGTCAACGTGCCCATCGGGATCATCGCCTGTATCCTGATCCTCGGCAAGCTGGAGGGGGAATGGGCAGAATGCGTGGGAGAGCGCTTCGATATCACCGGCTCCGTCATCTACGCGTGTGCCCTGGTCGCGGTCATGTACGGGTTCTCGGTCATCCCCGACCCGCTGGGCCTCGTGCTCGTCGCCGCCGGGTGCGCCATCGGGATCGTCTTCGCCTGGTACGAGATGCGGGTCCCCATGCCCGTCCTCGATATGCGCCTCCTGACGAAGAACCGGGTCTTCGCCTTCTCAAACCTCGCAGCGCTCATCAATTACAGCGCGACCTACGCCGTAACGTTCCTCTTAAGCCTCGACCTCCAGTACACCAAGGGGTTCTCTCCCGAGCATGCCGGCCTGATCCTGATCGTCCAGCCCGCGGCGATGGCCGTGGTCTCGCCGGTTGCCGGCCGGGTCTCCGACCGTATCGACCCGCAGATCGTGGCATCGGCCGGCATGGCCTGCACTGCCCTTGGTCTCTTCCTCTTTGCATTCCTTACGGAATCGACCCCGCTCTGGTACATGCTCGCGAGCCTCGTCGTGCTCGGCATCGGCCTCGGGCTCTTCTCCTCCCCGAACACGAACGCGATCATGAGCGCGGTCGAGAAGCGGTACTACGGGGTGGCCTCCGGCATGAACGGAACGGTGCGGCTCGTGGGCCAGATGCTCTCCATGGGGGTCGCGATGATGCTCTTCTCTCTCATCATCGGGCGGGTCGAAATCACACCGGCGTATTACCCCCAGTTCGTCTCAAGCCTCCGCACCGCGTTTGCCCTCTTCACCCTGTTCTGCATCGCAGGGATCGCGGCTTCCCTCAGGCGGGGGAAGCGCCAGCCGGTCCCGGGGCAACCGGGGAAAAATCCTTGATCGGGCCGGAAAATGCCCACGGCCCGGGGACACCGGGTGGTTTTCGTCACCGTACCCGGATCAGCCTCAGGTAATAGAGGGGCGGCACGAGGATGTATACCGCGAGGCCGTACGGGACGGAGAAGAGGGCGAGCGCAAGGCCGACGCAGGAGAGGACCGGTATGATCAGCGTCACTTCGTACCCCCGTCGGATGACAAACGACGGCAGGGACGGGTCCACCAGCCGGTGGTTCCCGGTGATATAGCGCCACTGGAAATGGAAGAGGAGGCCGGTTACGAGGAGGTGGACTTCGAGCACTCCCGCGGCGAGGGGATTTGCCGGGAAAACACCGGCAATCGAGCTGCTGAACGGGATGAATGCGACAAACATCAGGATGATGATGTTGAGCCAGAGGAGGGTCCTGTCGATATACCGGACATGGTGGAACTGCGTATGGTGGGCCACCCAGAAGGTCGCGAGGATCAAAAACGAGATGACATAGAGGATGATGTCGGGAATCGACGAGAGCAGGATCTGGGAGACCGGCCGGTTCGCCAGCGTTTCGACGGCGAACGGGTAGCCGGCACCGAGGACGAGGAGCGTCATCCCGAACGCGAAGATCCCGTCGGTAAGCGACTCGATCCTCGCCTTGCCAAAACCAATGCCTTCCGTTCCTTTCCCGGGCTGCTCCACGGTTCCCCCCGTTTCCGTACTAGTGATCAGCTCGTTCCCCTCATTAATACCTGACGAAGGAGATTGGACGGATGTTGTTTTTTTCAGACAACCTGTCGTCCGGGTATTCACCGGCATGCACCCTGCCGGACCGGAGCCTGCCTGCCTGAGGCTGGCAGTACCGGAGAGGCCGGGCCCCGGGACCGGGATAAGGTTTTTTTAGGATGAGGCGGATTGGCAAGCATGAACTCAGTCCCCGTTCTGGCCGGGCTCTGCCTCATTTCCCTCATCATCCTCTCCGGGTGCACCGGCACGGTGCGGGATGCGGGTCCCTCCCGCGCCGCGGTCCCGGCGGGGATCGCGAATGTCACCGGCCCGGACGCAGGAATTCACAAGATCCGGCATGTCATCATTGTCATGCAGGAGAACCGGGCATTCGATAATTATTTCGGGACGTATCCCGGTGCCGACGGCATACCCATGAACGGGAGCGTTCCGGCGGTCTGCATCCCCGACCCTTCCGGAGGGGGGTGCGTCCGGCCCTTCCATGACGCAAACGATTCCAATTACGGGGGCCCGCATGGGGAATACGACTCGATCGCCGACATCGACAACGGGAGGATGGACGGGTTCCTCCGGCAGCAGCAGGAAGGGCTGAAGCTCCAGTGCAACCAGACTTCCGATTTCGCGGGGTGCATGAAACAGCTCGCGACCGTGGATGCCGTGGGATACCATGACCGCCGGGAGATCCCGAACTACTGGGCCTATGCCGACAACTTCGTCCTGCAGGACCGGATGTTTGCCTCGGCAGCGACCTGGAGCCTGCCCGAGCACCTCTTCATCGTCTCCGGGTGGTCGGCTTTCTGCAGTTCTTCCGACCCCATGAGCTGCAGAAACGAGCTCCAGGCGCCGGCCCGGCTCGTCCTCGCCCCGAACGGGACCCCGACAACCGTCCCGCAGTACGCCTGGACCGACCTGACCTGGCTCCTTCATGCCCGGCAGGTCTCCTGGGCCTACTACCTCGATGAAGGCGACCAGCCGGACTGCGAGAACGACGAGATGTTCTGCGAAGCAGAGCCCCAGCGGGTCGGCGTGCCGCAGATCTGGAACCCGCTCCCCTGGTTCGAGACGGTCCGGGAGGACAACCAGACGGGGAACATCCAGACCCTCGACAACTATTTCATCGCAGCGGGGAACGGGACGCTTCCGGAGGTATCGTGGATAACGCCGAACAACCGGGTCAGCGAGCACCCGCCAAGCAACATCTCCACCGGGCAGGCCTATGTCACCGCCGTCATCAATGCGGCGATGGAGGGCCCGGACTGGAACAGTACCGCGATCTTCCTGGCCTGGGACGACTGGGGCGGGTTCTACGATAACGTCGTACCGCCAAAGGTCGACCAGAACGGGTACGGGATCCGGGTGCCGGCCCTCGTCATCAGCCCGTACGCGAGGGCCGGGTACATCGACCACCAGACGCTCAGCTTCGATGCCTACCTGAAGTTCATCGAGGACGACTTCCTCGGCGGGGCCCGCATCGACCCGGCAAGCGATTCGCGGCCCGATCCCCGGCCGGACGTCCGGGAGGACGTGCCGGGCCTTGGCGACCTCACCCGCGATTTCGATTTCGGCCAGGAACCGCGTGCACCCCTCATACTGCCGGTCTATCCCGGAAAGGGACCCGTGGGGTCACCGGATGACTAAAACGGGTTCCCGCCTGCCGGAGAGATCCGCCTGAAGAGGTAACGGGTATGGTTGCAAAATCCATCGTCGCGGTACTGGCCTGTGCAGCCCTGGTCGCGTTCATGGCCGGGTGCATAGCGCAGTCCCCGGCCACCCCTCATAAGGCGCCGCTCCCCGCGTCGGGCCCCGGCGAAGGCATCCACCGGATACAGCATGTGATCATCATCATGCAGGAGAACCGGGCCTTCGACGAATATTTCGGGACCTACCCCCATGCGGACGGGATCCCCATGAACGGGAGCGTCCCGGCAGTCTGTGTCCCGGACCCGCGCTCCGGGCAGTGCACCGCACCCTACCATGACCCGCGGGACATCAACTACGGGGGCCCGCACGGGCAGTTCGATGCGGAGGCGGATATCGACGGCGGGAAGATGGACGGGTTCATCCTGCTTGCGGAAGACGCGATCAACAATACCTGCACCCGGACTGCCCATCCCGGCGAGTGCATGGCGCAGATGGCGCGGCTCGACGTGATGGGGTACCATGACCGTCGCGAAATCCCCAATTACTGGGAGTACGCCGATACTTTCGTGCTCCAGGACCATATGTTCGAGTCGGCGGCTTCCTGGAGCCTCCCCTCCCACCTCTATCTCGTCTCCGCCTGGTCGGCAAAGTGCCTTCGCGGCGACCCGATGAGCTGTACCGATGCGCTCCAGGCCCCGGAACGGCTCATCCTTGATGCCAACGGGACGCCGGCCGACGTCCCGGACTACCCGTGGACGGATATTACGTACCTGCTGTACCGGAACAATGTCAGCTGGGCCTACTATCTCGACGAAGGCGACCAGCCGGACTGTGCCGACGACGCGATGTTCTGCGAGGAACAGTCCCAGCAGGTGACCGTCCCCGAGATCTGGAACCCGCTCCCCTGGTTCGATACGGTGCAGCAGGACCGGCAGCTCAAAAACATCCAGGCAGTCGACCGGTATTACGCCGCTGCCCGGGCGGGGACGCTCCCGCAGGTGAGCTGGATCGTCCCGAACCAGACGGTGAGCGAACACCCGCCGGCCCGGGTCTCGACCGGCCAGGCGTATACCACCTCGCTCATCAACGCGGCGATGGAGGGCCCGGACTGGAACAGCACGGCGATCTTCCTGGCCTGGGACGACTGGGGAGGGTTCTACGACCATGTCGTGCCGCCAAAGGTAGACCGGAACGGGTATGGGATCCGGGTCCCGGGGCTCGTCATCAGCCCGTACGCGAGAGCCGGGTACATCGACCACCAGACCCTCAGCTTCGATGCCTACTTAAAGTTCATCGAGGACGATTTCTTAAACGGCCAGCGCCTCGACCCTGCCACGGACACCCGGCCCGACTCGCGGCCGGATGTCCGCGAGGACGCGGTCCAGCTCGGGGATCTCACCGCGGACTTCGATTTCAGCCGGCAGCCGCGGCCCCCGCTGGTCCTGCCGGAGTACCCGGATAAAAAGTGATCTTTTTCCCGCAGGCAGAAAAGAAAAAAAAACGAATATTTCAGGCGCGCTGCTCCCTCATCCAGTCGTGGGCGAAGATCTCGGCATCGCCGCTTACCATGCCGGCCACGATCTTCTCCGCGATGAACTCCGCAGTGTCCGGGGGATACGGGCCGCCTGCGGGCATCTCTCCCTTTGGCCCCGGCCCCGGCAGTATCCGGTTCTTCCAGAAGCTGGTCGCGGTACGGTACGGGTACACGACCGAGACCACGATATGGTCGCCCTCGAGCTCCTGCCGGGCCGCGAGGCTGATCCCGGCGAGCGCCCGTTTCGACGATGAGTACGCGCCGATCCCCGGCCGGTGCATCAGCGCCGTCCCCGAGCTGATATTGACGATTGTCCCGCCGCCCTGCGCCCGCATGACGGGGATGACCTGCTGCATCGCCACGACCGGCCCGATGACGTTCAGCTCGTAGAGGGAGCGGAAAAGGGAGATATCGATCTTCTCCACCGGGGCCTCGTACCCCCTCCCGGCATTGTTGACCAGGATATCGATCCGGCCGAAGGCATCGCGCACCTCCTTCACCATCCGCACGATATCGGGGATCCTCGTCATGTCCGCGACGACCACCTGCGAGCCGGGAAGTTCCCGGGAGAGGGCCTCGAGCTTCTCCCGCGACCGGGCGACCAGCGCGGGTTTTGCACCCTTCCGGGAGAGCAGCCGTGCGGTCGCGCAGCCGATACCCGAAGAAGCACCGGTGACGATCGCAACCTTCCCCTTCAGCCACAGAGCATCCTTGTCCGTTAGTACCACCGTTCCTTTCCCGGAAAACCCGGGCAAGGCCCGTATGTGTCCCGTCCGGGCGATAAAGGTTGTGCGGGAAGGAGAGCCGGCCCGGGCGATTTCGTACCCGGAAGGGCCCGGCCGGTAAAGCGGAAACAGGATTAAATCCAGGATGCGCTATTCGTTAGTGGTAGTATGGCCAGGATACACGACCGGGAACGCGGGGCACCGGGGATCACCCGTTCCCTCACGGCCGCCGCACTGCTTATCGCAGCCGGTT
>DASPUR010000017.1:0-11474 GCA_035622795.1 Methanoregula sp.
TGAAAAAGGGGGATGTGCGGTCGATGCCCGCCTGTATACTGCAACACCGGGCTTTTCCCCCTCAGCCGGGACCACGGGACCCCCGGCCGCGCCGATACCACCTCCCGGGCGAATAGCAGATTCCCTTCTCGATATCCATTCAATTGCCGTGGTCGGGGCATCGCAGGATCCCGGTAAGGTCGGCTATGCCATCTGCCGCAACCTCCTCTCGTTCCCGGGCGAGTTGTATCCGGTCAACCCGAAACACACCGAGATACTCGGACGGAAAGCGTATCCGGATCTCGGCTCAATTCCCTCCCGTATCGATGCCGCTGTACTGGCGATTCCTGCGGAGCGTGTGCCCGGCGTTGTCGAGGAAGCCGGCAGGAAAGGCGTCCCCCTCCTTATCATCATCTCTTCGGGATTCCGCGAAGCCGGGACGGCCGGCCGGGAACTGGAAGAGCGCATCGTCGCCATCGCACAGCAGTACGGCATACGGATAATGGGACCGAACTGTCTCGGGCTTATGCTCCCCCGCCAGGGGATCAATACAACCTTCGATCCGGTCTCGCCAAAGCCGGGGACGATCGCGTTCATC
This sequence comes from Methanoregula sp., assembly GCA_035622795.1. GTDB lineage: Archaea > Halobacteriota > Methanomicrobia > Methanomicrobiales > Methanospirillaceae > Methanoregula. The sequence continues at coordinate 578 of DASPUR010000017.1, forward strand.
TCCCAGAGCGGGGCACTGATTACCACTATCGTTGACTGGAGCCTTCCGGAGGATATCGGGTTCTCCGGGGTCTTTTCCATGGGAAACCAGGCAGACCTGAGCTTCGAGGATTTTATTCTCTATACGGGAAACGATCCCGGGACACGGGCGATAATCCTCTACATCGAGCAGATACGGGACGGGCGGCGTTTTCTTGAAGTAATGAAAGAAGTTTCCGGGAAAAAACCGGTAGTTGCCATAAAATCCGGGTCCTCGAGGATCGGCCAGAAGGCAGCATCATCCCACACCGGCTCGCTCGCCGGAAGTTATGCGGTATATATGGCCGCGTTCCGCCAAGCCGGTATTATTGCGGCCCGGTCCATCCGCGAAGCCTTCCAGGCAGCCGAACTCCTTGCATCCGAAGGGTTCCCGGCCGGCCGGAGGGCTGTCGTTATTACGAATGCCGGAGGGTTCGCCGTCCTGTCATCCGATTATGCAGAGCGTTTCGGGATCGATCTTATCGAGTTTTCGCCGGCTCTCACCAGCGAGCTCGATCTCGTCCTCCCGCCGGACTGGAGCCGGGAGAACCCCGTCGACATGGTCGGGGACGCGAGCGCCGACCGTTTCGCAAAGACGTTCGATATCATGATCCGGAACCAGGACCTCTGGGACATTGCCTTTATCATCGCAGTCCCGTCTGCGATCTCAGACCCGATCCGGGTGGCAAACGAACTTGTCCGGTTCTCCCGGCACACGCATAAAATGATCGTCGGTTGCATGATCGGGGGCGACAGCATGAAAACCCCGCTCCGGATCCTCCGTGACGCGGATATCCCGAATTTCCCGGACCTCGAGGATGCATTCCGAGCCGTAGGGAACATCTGCCAGCACCGGTGCGGTGAACACGGGCCGGGGAGGCGGTGTGGGGAATAAGCCTATAACCCATTTCAACAGGTATCCGGCACGGTATGAAAGAGGCCATTCCGAGGAATGTCTCTTCAGAAACCCGATATTTTTCCGGAGCATCACCCATATCTGCGCCATATATTTTGGCTGGCACCATGGAGTAAACCATACTGCTGACTCCGGTAGTGCATTCCCTTGCTGACTGGAGTTGGAACAACAACAGCCATTTCAATGCCCCAAAGAATATATCGGCGCAACGGAAATTTAAAAATCCGCGATTCCGGCACTAACGAATAGTCCGGAGCAAAGGGTTTATGGTTCCCGCCCTGCATTATTCCGACAGCGCCAAAGAATCAAACAGGGAGTGAAGCATTTTCTCATGACCGAAAACCTGCCAAAACCGGTCGACCGGGCCGAAGTAACGGTCCTTGTCGACAATTACATCGATATGTTCGTACCTCAGGCGACCGGTGCAGATCACCGGCTGCCATTCAGCCCTGACCGCCGCCTCCTTGCTGAACACGGGCTCTCCTGTCTCATCCGGGTGTTCTCGGGCAAACATGAGCACGCTATCCTTCTCGATACGGGTCTCTCCGGCATATGTCTTCTCCATAATGCCCGTCAACTGGGAATTGACCTGACCACCATCGAAGCCGCTGTCCTGAGTCATGGGCATTTCGACCACACCGGGGGGCTCTCACCGCTCTTCAGCAGCATGGGCCACCAGGTCCCGCTCATCGTGCACCCGGATGCCTTTCTCGCCCGGAGACTGAAAGGGCCAAAGGGGCAGGCCAGCCTCCGGCCGCCCGACGCGGTAGCGCTCAAGAAATCCGGTGCCGACATCCTCATGCGCAGGGGGCCTTCAACCCTTGCGGGGGGCCACATCCTCGTGACGGGGGAGGTGGAACGGGCAACTTCATTCGAGAAGGGGTTCCCGGGGATGGAAGCCTACCGCGGGGACCGCTGGTCAGCTGATCCTATCAGCGACGACCAGGCGCTGGTCATAGATGTGAAAAACAAAGGTCTTATCGTGATAAGCGGATGCGCCCATGCCGGTATCGTCAATACCGTGGAATATGCCCGGAAAATTACGGGTACCGAAACGGTTCATGCGGTACTGGGCGGATTCCATCTCACCGGGACTTTGTTTGAGCCGGTAATTGCCCCCACCATCGAAGCAATGAAAACGATTGATCCCTTGTACATCGTGCCGATGCATTGCACCGGGTGGAACGCGATTAACCGGTTCTTTGCAGAGATGCCGGGCCGGTGTATCCTCAATACAGTGGGAACGACATATCGGTTTTAAGACAGAGGAGAATGACCGGTAATGATGAGGATATTTCCGGATCCTGTCCGGTGACACCGGGTCCTGGAAATTTCGGTCATGCAGGCCGCATCACAAAAAAAAGTCCTGAAACCGGCTTAACCATAAGCCCCGCACACTGCGATTCTTCGGCGAGAAAAGGGGTCAGAGGGTAATTTTCTTTACAATCTGCCCGTTCTTGAAGATCGTGATCCCGCCGCCGCTCTGCGAGACTACGATACCGATTGCACTGGTCACCGACGTTATTGCGGCCACCGAATTGTGCCGGGTCCCCATCCCTTTCGGCAGCGACACATTGCTCGTATCGACCGTAATGTACCGTCCTGCAGCCTCGACAAAACCATCGCCTGTTATCACGAACGCCCCGTCGAGCTGGGCAAATTCCTTGATGTTCTCCTTGATATCCGGGTTGGTGATCTGGCGCAGCTCCGGCTGGTGCCCCTCGAACGCATTGAGCATGATCTGGCGGGATTTTGCCATTACGTTCCTGCTGTCCCCGATCAGGAAGGTTGTCCCGACCGCTTTTCCTTCCCTGCCTTCGATCGAGACCTCGGTGCAGATATGGAATACCGTGTCAAAGACCTCTTCGCGGACATCGGTATCCGCGATGACAAGATCTTTCCAGGTATCGGTGCTTATCCGGATCTCCCCGCCCCGTTTGCGGTCCGTGATGTCATTTCCGATACAGAGGATCTCTGCGATATGCCCTTTCTCATCCCGGATAGCCTTGTTGATCCAGGCAATCCAGACACGGTCCCCGTTACGCCGTACATTCTCGTTGACATTGATTGCATACCCCTCGGCGTTGAAACCGAGATCGTCTGCCATCATGGACAGGTCGTGTCCTCCCCGTGCTTTTTCCGGAACGATGGTGCCGACAACGTTCTTTCCGATGACGTCTTCCCGGGCATAATCGAAGAACGAGAGCGCATAGGTATTGAAGAAGGTGATTGTTCCCTGGGGATCCATCCTGAGGATGATACTCTGCGTGTTTTGCAGGACTTCCCGGTACTTCGCCTCGCTCTCCTTGAGCGCCTGCTCCATCCCCTTCTTCTCCGAGATGTCGGTGACAATTACGGTCCCTCCCCGTGAAATATCCCGGGGATCGAGCAGTCGTGCCTGAAGCCTGCAGGAGACGGTCGATCCATCCTTCCGGGCAAGTTCGCATTCGGCCAGGCCGAACCCGGAACTGTCCCGGCGGAACTGGAGCTCGCGGAGGAGCTGGTCATACTCATCGTCGGTTTTGACCAGCTCCCGCATCTCCCGGCCTATGAGTTTTGCCTCCTCATACCCGAGCATCGCAGCGATACGGGGGTTGACCCACTGGACCTTTCCCCCGCGGATCTGGAAGATCCCCAGCGGGGTCGCTGAGAGAATATCGGCCAGCTGTTCGGTCTGGTCTTTTTTCTCCTGTGCATCCCGCCGCCGCAGCATCACCTGCTTGATGAGGGTAACGATCTCGGCGACCTGGGGGCGGATATCACCTGCGGGGGGGAGTGTTAATTCGGTCCCGACCGTCACTTCCCCGACAGAGAGAGTGTTCTGGCCCCGCCGCGACAGGAGAATGACCGGTGTGGGATTGCCGGCCGTACGGAGGTACTTGATGAACTCCACACCATTCATATCGGAGACAAATTCGATGCCGTTAACATCGGGAACCCGCTCGTACGAGACGATCGCGTCGTACTGTCTCTGGGCGATCTTCTCGATCGCATGCTTCGTAGACCGTGCAGAATCAAGGCGGATATCATCCGCTTTTTCGAGAGCGACCCGTACCCGTGCGAGGAGGTCGGAATTGTCATCGACAAACAGGACTGAGATCATCGCATGCTCTCTTATTGAAAACCGGGGTAATTCTCTGGTACTAGAGGTGGATTCCGGAGCGATAAATAGTTGCTCTTCGAATGAGAGAAAAGGGAAAAAAGCGCGGCAACGGGAGATCTTATTCCCCGGTATGCTCGACGATCGCGAGCTGGTACATCCAGTCCATCAGCGGGTGGCATTCCTCGACAATACATTCGAGCTCGCAGCCGATACACGGGATCAGTTCTTCTCCTGCCATCAGGTCGCAGGGATTCACCGGCTGGCGCTTCGCCCGCAGGAGGTACGTCTTGATCCCCTCCTTCTTGAATTCGACCCGCTCGATGAGCCCGCATTCCTCGAGTTTCTTGACAATCCGCGAACACTTGCGGCTGTCGACCCCCAGCTCTTTCCACAATTCGCTCTGGAGGACGCCTTCAGGCCGCGACCGGATAAGCGTAAGCCCTTCTTCTTCAGGATCAGCCATTAAAGGTCCACTTCCCTTTCAGTCGTGCTCAGATGACCGGTGCTATCGTAAGGATATTGTTGCCGCGGATGACGACTGTGCCCAGGCTCCTGCCCCGCTGGTTGTCCACGTACTCGATCGTCTCATCCATGTGGATATTAAGGTACTCATCGACGGCAACGAGGCGCCCCTGAAGCTTCCTGCCCTCGTCCTTTATTTCGACAGAAATCTTGGAGTCCACGAGTGCAAAGACTTTCTTTATCGGCAAAACAATTCCGTTAACCATCTGCCCTAATTTGGGATGTGAGATGATTAAAGTTTGCTTATTCCGGGGGTCTCCAGACCCGTGGAAGGGAGAAAACTACCAATAATCTTCGATCGGGGAATATTTTATGCGAATTAAGTGATTTTTTAAGGACATGGCCGGGAGTTGATCGCGTACGGTTTTGGAAATGGTCTGGATCTGGTTATACTGATCGCAAAGATGTCATATATGTCCAAAAAAGAATTACCGGTAAATACGAGTATCCACTTCCCGCAGATGCACAACAAGGATTATTCCGGGATCTTCTCCCACCGGTCCGCGAGCTTCTTCTCCACTGACGGGAGTGTTGTGTATTCCATCTCCGGGAGGGAGAGCCGGTGCGGCTCGAAGGGGCCCTGTGCACGGATTACGTCGGCAAGCTCACTGCACCGTGCACGTACGCGGTCGAAGGCGGGGTCGTCGAACATATCCGCCGGCCCGATCAGTTCACCGTTCGTGACCTGGAACCCGAAGCAGACGACCCGCGGCGGTCCATCGAACCGGGTACAGTTCGCATCGCACAGCCCGACGGGCATGAGCGGGCCGTGGTGGGACCCCCGCATCCACCCGGCCACGAGAACGGGTATGGAGAACGGCTCGATGACCTCTCCGACCGCCGGGAAACCGCTCTGGGCCCGGACGATCATGACCGGGTCGTCCTTGCCCACGTACCTTCCCGCCATCAGGTTGAGGCGCTGCGTGCTCGTTGATGCGGCAATCTCACCGCTCTTACGGAAGACGTGCTTGATGACGTAGCGCGACGGGGCGCCGATATAGGCAAGGAGGCTGTAGCTCTCTTCCGGGCATTCAAACCGGATCCTACGTTTTCCAATGAGGTCGTGCACTTCAAAGACAAAACCATCATGCATCGAGGGATCGATGACAAGACCGGAGGTATTGAAGGGGTCAGCGAAAATCTTGTACAGGAAAAAATTCCAGGCGCCCGGCTCGGTCTTGTCCGCCATGAAGACGAGGACGGGATCCGACCCCCGCTCCTCAAATTCCATCTCGGCAACCCCGGGCCCCATCCCGCGGACGTTGCCGGAGAACGCGTCGGTGAGGAGGTCCTGTCCGGCACCGTAGAGCTTCAACCCCTTCGCGATCCGGGTGCACTCAACGAAAACGTTCCAGGCAAGCTTATGGACCTTTTCGTTATCCACCCCGTGGACATGGGTCATGATGAGTTCGAGATCATCCCCGCAGTGAGAGACAAAAGAATCGACGAGAAGCTTTCCTTCCTCGTCCTTGAGCATCTTCTGGGCCTTCTCCAGGAGCTTCGGGTGCGTGCGGGAGTGGCCGGGGTAGCTCCCCACATCCGCCTTGATGACCGATATCGTCGTCTTGGGCATACGGGATTCCTCTACTAGAGATCTCGTTTCCTTCCTAAAAGAGTTGGGGCGGAGGGGTGACGGTCGGGTTCAACCGGATGAGAGAGAGGCCCGGCCCTCTGATATCTTATTTCAATGACTTCCGGACCCGGCTTGCGGAGCCGTACGAGGAGAATGCCCGGAAAAAGACAAGGCTCTCGGCATAGGCCATAGCATCGATCGCATGTTCGGTCTGTTCGTCCACCGCATAGATATCCCGGAAAAACTCCTTTATCGCAAACTTGCAGTTACCGTCGAAGATCTGCCGGTCTTTCTTCCCGGGGTTCTGGGGGCGGTACTTCTCGAGGGTCCAGTCCTGGATATCCTTGTAGAGGCCCGGCTCATACACTTTGAACGCACTGAAGACCACGTCCTGCCAGAATGTTCCCACATTGCCCTTGATGATATCTCCTTTCGGGAAGTGGAGGTTTATGAGATCCCGCGGTGTCCCGGTTATGCCATGCTGGGCAATACCGACCGAAAGGCTGTTCTCGCGGAGAGCCCGGGCAATAGCCTTGGTCTGGGGAATATCGATCGAGAGCTGTTCGACAACGTTCCCGTTCTCATCGTAGGTGTGTCCGTGGGTACTGCCGTTTGCAATCGCAAGCACGCCCGGGAAAACATTCACCTCGTTCAGGGCCTTTATGAACTCGACTGCCTCTTCCGGCCGGGTCAGGACGAGACCGTGGCCGTCCTTCCTTCCAATCTCACCGACCTCTACCTCAAGCCCGAACGGTTTTCCCTTCATTCCTGTTCTGATATATCCGGCAAGCTCCGAGGTCACGGCGATATTTTTTTCCAGTTCTTCCCGGACGGTCTTTCCCTCGAAGTTGAAGAGATGGGATGCGTCGATGGCAAATGAAGTGTACCCTGCTTTAACCTGGGCGTCGATCAACTCTTTCGTTCCTTCAATCTCTGCCTCATCCCCCTTCTTTATCGTGATATGATCCGCATGGAGTGCCCAGCAGTCGAACTCCGTATCACGCGCAGCTGCGTTCATCCGCTCCGAGAAGTCACGCGGGGTCATACCGGTATACCCGCCGTTCAGGTCGCATTCCGACCGGGCGAGTTCCATGAATACCGCAGAGTCGGTGTCCTTTGCGGCCCGGAAGATCCCCCGGGCAACCGCTGCAATCCGGATATTGGCCGCCATGACGATAGTCTTCTGGCCGGAGACTGCCGATAAAATTGTTGAACCGGGGAGGGGACCGAATGTTTTTGCTGTCATACACACATCACTCCTGTTTATTCATCCTTCTGCCATAAATTTTTCAATCAGTGCGATCTCTTTTTTACCACCGACATACACGGGAGTGATCTGATCGATTGCTTCCGGGGTTATCGCAAGGATATTTCCTTTACCATTGCTCGCGGCCCCGCCGGCTTCGGCGATTATCTTTCCCATCGGATTTGCCTCGAAAAGGAGCCTCAGTTTTCCCTGCTCCCTGCCGGCAAACCCGGGGTAGGTGAAGACCCCTCCCTTGTGGAGTATCTGGTGGACATCGGCGACAAAACTCCCGCTGAACCGGAGCTTGTACCCGGCTTTTTCGAGCTCGGCAATCCATCGGGCGTGGGCCGGGAGGTACTCCCGCCGCAGCGCACCGGGGGCGTAGATCTTTCCCTCCCGTATTCTTATATCCTGCTGGCTGAGGATAAACTCCCCAAAATCATCGAATACGAACTCGTGCACGCCTTTACCGGTCGTTATTGTCAGGGTGGTGAGCGGACCGTACAGGATGTACAGGGCTGCGACCATGGACGAACCGGGTGCGAGGACATGACCGGGGTAGATCCCGATGATGGTCCCTACGCAGAGGTTTACATCGATGAGTGATGAACCATCGAGCGGGTCGATAACAACCCCGAACGGATGCTTTGCTCCTGCAACCTCGATAACGCTTTCCTGCTCCTCCGTTGCGATGTAGCGGGCGAGCCGTTCCCGCTTCAGCCCCTCCACGAAGACCGAGTCCGCGAACTTGTCGAGGGGCATTTGTTCTTCGCCGTATACATTTCGGGTCTTCTCTCCTGCAGGGACTCTCTTTTTCGTAGAGAGGAACCCGGCCCGGACTTCCGGCGCCAGCCGGCTGAGGAAGAGGATAAGTTCAGCAAGGTTTTCTTCTGTCCCCTCGCTGGCCAGAAATTCTTTCAGTTTCATGGTGATGACCGCCCGTATCCTGAAAATACCGTACAGGGACACCCCGGAAGGTTTCCCGTTCTGATCAGTTCCTTTGATTCCGGGAGATATGATGATTATTGTGGAAGGACCGGGCCGGTACTGCCGGACACTTCCTGGCGAAAAGAATTTGGGATTATTTCAGTTACGAAGACTTCGCATCCGTCGCTATGCTCCGCCATCATAACAAAAATTCGGTATGAGATCGAAGATCAGATGAACCCGTGTTTTTTTTATGGCAGGGGCAAGAGATGCAAAAATACCCGGGCTCCCGGGGGAAAAAAATAACCGTGTTCCACGAGGTGCTGCGTGAGAAGTCTCTCTTCTCCGCTGTTTTCAATCAATCGCTGCACGTTTCCCGAACGAGACTTCCAGCACACCATTCTTCAGAGAGTGCCGGATGGTTGCCGGGTCCGCATCCGTCGGGAGCGGCGCCCGCGTTGCATAGACCGTGTCTGCCGAGACTGCTTCTATCAGGAGGCTGGGGCCGCGGACCGAAAGATTGAGGTTTTCTTCTGTCACCCCCGGCAGTTCTACGGCTACCGTGACACCGTCCGGGTGCGGAATGATCTCCGGGACGGGTTCCGTGGCCCGGGTGTCCGTGACGGAGGTTTCTGCAGGTTCCCCTTCCTCACCGGTGCAGAGCTCATGTTTTACAGGCACCGGGCCGGAAAAACCGGCCCCTGCGCTGCTGAAGTCGTCGTCCCACCGGGCCAGGATCCGGCCGAAGATCTCGTCCATCTCCCTGAACACATCCATTGGATCGCTGAACATTTTTTTCACCAATTCCTGAATTGTTTACTTTTCCTGTTCGCCTTTCATTATCGGCACATCCGTTGCCCTGTCTTCACGTTTACTTCTTTGCGAGTTTTTTCTCCAGCGTATCGGTCAGCTTCGCGATCTCGGAGAAGTCCTTCTTCCTTCGGAACGTTGCGGCCCTGAGGGCCTCGGTTGCATCCTTGTCCCCGTCCCGGTGCAGCACGGCCGCCCGGCTCATCGTTGTGACAGCTTTATCGAGGATCTCGCGCTGCTCGAGGTTATAGAGCATCTGCCATGCCTGCCGTTCCGATGCCTCGATCGCCTCCCGGTCGAGAGAGCCTTTGACCTTGAGGAGTGCACCGTCGAAATGGGCCTTCGTGATCATCACGTTCTTGATCGCATCGGAACGCTCCTGCTCGGACCTGGCCCCCATGCTCGCAATGAATTCGCGCATCGCCGCCATCTTCGCCTCACGGACGAGCGATTCGATATCTGCCCCGACGTAGCCCTCAGTGCGTTTCACCAGCTCTTCGCTGTCAACGTCCTTTGCAAGAATACTGCCGGTATCTCCTCCGAGATACACTTCGAAGATCTTCTTCCTGCTCTCCTCGTCCGGAGCAGGAACATAGATGTGGCGCTCCAGCCGGCCGGGCCGGAGGAGGGCGTCATCGAGCATATCGGGCCGGTTGGTTGCCGCAAGCACGGTGACGTTCTTCAGTTCTTCCATACCGTCAAGCTCGGTCAGGATCTGGGAGACTACGCTCTCGGTCACGTGCGAGGAGCCCTGGTAGCTCCCGCGTCGGGGCACCAATGCATCGATCTCGTCGAAGAAGATGATCGAGGGGGACGCCTGCCGGGCTTTCCGGAAGATCTCCCGCACGCCTTTCTCCGATTCGCCCACCCACTTTGAGAGGAGTTCGGGGCCCTTGACCGCGATGAAGTTGCACTCGCTCTCGTTTGCGACCGCTTTCGCGAGCAGGGTCTTGCCCGTCCCGGGCGGCCCGAACAGCAGGATGCCCTTGGGCGGCTTGGTCTGGAGCCGGTCGAATACCTCGGGAAACTTCAGGGGCCACTCGACCGCTTCTTTGAGATCCTGCTTTACGTCCTCAAGCCCGCCGACCTGTTTCCACGTAACGTCCGGCACCTCGACAAGCACCTCGCGCATCGCGCTCGGCTCTACGTGTTTGCGGGCCTCCGCGAAGTCCTCGTTCGTCACCTTCAGCTGGTCGAGGACCTCGTTCGGGATGTCCTCATCGAGCTTGATCTGGGGGATGACCTTGCGCAGCGCATGCATCGCCGCCTCCTTGACCAGCAGTGCGATGTCTGCCCCGACAAAGCCGTGGGTGTTGTTCGCGAACTCCTCGACTTTTACATCATCGGCAAGCGGGACACCGCGGGAGTGCACCTGGAAGATCTCGAGCCTCCCCTTTTTGTCCGGAATGCCAACCTCGATCTCCCGGTCGAACCGACCGCCCCTGCGCAGGGCAGGGTCTATGGAGTCAGGGAGGTTGGTTGCCGCGATGACGATGACCTGCCCCCTTCCTTTCAGGCCGTCCATCAGGGAAAGGAGCTGGGCGACCACGCGCCGCTCGACCTCTCCCTGAACTTCTGCCCGTTTCGGCGCGATGGAATCGATCTCATCGATAAAGATGATCGCAGGTGCGTTCTGCTCCGCCTCCTCGAACTTCTCGCGGAGCCCCTTCTCGCTTTCGCCATAATATTTGCTCATGATCTCCGGGCCGGAGAGGGTGATGAAGTGGGCGTCGACCTCGTTTGCGACCGCCTTTGCTATCAGGGTCTTGCCGGTACCGGGCGG
>DASPUR010000018.1:0-7566 GCA_035622795.1 Methanoregula sp.
TCAAGCGTGCCGGGTCAACGGGAAAATCCTCCCGGGCAACGAGCGCGGCGAGATCCCTCGCGGAACCGGCAGGTGGCAACGGGACGATCGCAGCAGGAAAATTCACCCGCACTCGTGGCGTGCGGTTGACGATTACAAGGACACAGGTCCCCGATGCGGGATCGCCCGGCTTTGCAGTGATGTCCGCAAGCCTGCAGATCTCCTTCCGCATCAGGAATGTCCGGAGCGGCAGACCGGCCGTCTTCCGGAGCCAGTCATCACCGGTGCAGAACCCGATGACCCCTCCGTGCCGTACGATGCCGCACGACCGCTCCAGGTAATAGGCCGACCGTTCCGCATCCGGGTCATAGACCTCGTAGTGCCGCTGGAAATACTGCTGCAGCCACTCCTTCTGCCCCACCACCCCTTCGGGAAGGTCGCCGACTGCCGCATCGAACCCGCCCGCGGCAGCGATTTCCGGAAACGCCTCCCGCCAGACAAGCGGCCGTATCGCGTGCCGGTCCCTTGGCGTGGCAAACATCCAGCCCTCCTCATGGACGATCTCCGGCCCCACGGTCAGGTCGCCGCGGACGATCGTCCGGCTGAGGCCGGTGAGGATATCGCGTGCAGTGCCGGGGAAATCCCCCGGGGGGAGGGCGGCCGCGCTGTCGCCCCCGAAGGCTGCGATAAGGAGGGCCAGCCGGGTGGCTGCGACCGCGTGGGGATCGGGGTCGGCGCCGTGCACGGAATCGAGGAGGATCTCAGCCCGCTCGGCAAACGATGGCGACGCCCCGGCACGCATCGCGACAAGCCTGCGATACGCAGGGACGAGGACCCCTCCGGCCCCGCAGGCCGGGTCGATCACCCGAAGCGGGAGCAGTTCCCGGCGCGACCGCCGGTGCGCAGCGGCACTCAGCGTCGTCTCCGCGAGATACTCCGCGACCGCGCCGGCAGCCGGCCCCCGGGATCCCGGGGCACGGTCACCCGCCACCACGATCGCCTGGTGGGCCGCCGACCGCCGGATCGTGCTGCCGAGGTACCGGGCGACAGCCGCGGATACCGATCCAGCCGGCAGGAGGCCGGGCCGGAACCCCGGCTCCGACGCCTCCGCAAAAAGAGCCTGTAATACGGAGGCGCCGATGGCCGGATCTGCCCGGGCCGCCGTCCCCCCGGCCGGTTCCCCCGCGCCCGCCCAGGGATCGGCGCCGCCGAAGACTGCCGCGAGCCCGGCCAGAGGATCTCCTGCCCGGGCGATCTTGTCCAGCGTCCCGGGAGCAACAAGCCCCCGGTCTTCGGCGATGCGGGTGAAAAGAAGGAGGAAGACGATCCGGTTCACCGCCGCGGCGATCTCCGTGCTCCGGAGTGCGAGGTTGTTCCGCGCACTATCCCGCGCCAGCCGTTCCCGCCACCGGCTGATAGCATGGTACAGCGTCTGTTCTCCGTTCGGTGGCGATCCATCCGGATCCCCGGGGGGGGCTCGTGCAGGAGCGGGCATCCGGTGTACACCTTCGCCGCCGGGGCTATAACCATGTTGATCGCCAAAGCGATCTCCGCGGAGGATCCCCGTTCCGAAAGGCGGTCCCGGCTGCTCCAAGCGATTATCTCCTTGCATCGCCAATACCTCTCCAGCATTCCGAGGGACCATGACACACCCATGCGATGAACCGGTCACCCAGCTGCACGTGAAGCCGAAGATGACCGTCGGCGAGCTGGTCGCAGCGATGGGAAAGGCCGGTGCCTACAACGGCGGGGCCCTCTGCCGGGCCGCCGATATCTATACCGCGATGCTGCAGGATGCCGACGCCACAAAATTCTTCGGCCTTGCCGGCGCGATGGTCCCTGCCGGCATGGGAGGGATCGTCTCCGATCTCATCAGGGCCGGCCACATCGACGTCCTCGTCTCGACCGGCGCAAACCTGACTCACGACATTATCGAGGCCATCGGCTGCCGGCACTTTCACGGCAGCGCGTTCTGCAGCGACATCGAGCTCCGGCACGACGAGATCAACCGGATCTACGATGTCTACCTCCCCAACGAAGCGTTCGAGCACTTCGAGGAGTTCATGCAGAACGTCTTTGCCGAACTCGAACCGGGGAGCAGGATCTCCATCGCCGGACTCCTCGCCCATATCGGCTCAAAGACGAAATCCGGCATACTCCACACTGCCGCGAGGAAAAAGATCCCGGTCTACTGCCCGGCCGTGCAGGACTCGATGATCGGCCTCCAGTACTGGCTCTTCTCGCAGACGAACGATGTCACGGTCGACGCCTTCGCCGATATGCCGGCCCTGATGGACCGGTGTTTCACGGCAAAGAAAGCCGGGGCGCTGCTGGTCGGCGGCGGGGTTCCGAAGAACTTCATCCTCCAGAGCATGCTCATGACCCCGAACGGTTTTAACTACGCGGTCCAGCTGACCGGCGACCGGCCGGACCTCGGCGGCCTCTCGGGAGCAACGCTCGACGAGGCACGATCGTGGGGGAAGATCACGGAAGAGGCGAAGGCGGTCACCGTGTACGGAGATGCGACGATCACGCTCCCCGTGCTGGTCGCGGTAGTGATGGAGAGGATACACCATGCCTGAACTCATCCTTGCCCTTGACGTCACTGAACGGGAATCCGCCATCCGGATCGCCCGCGAGTGTGCCCCGCACGTGGACGCGATCAAGATCGGGTACCCGCTCGTGCTCGGGGCAGGCCTCTCCGTTGCCCGGGATCTCAAGGAGGCGGGGCTCCCGCTCATCGCCGACTTCAAGGTCGCCGATATCCCGAACACCAACAAACTCATCGCCGACCAGGTGTTCGCGGCCGGGTTCTCCGCCATCATCTGCCACGGGTTTCCCGGGCGTGACTCGATCCAGGCCTGCGTCGATTCCGCGCTCGCGCACGGCGGAGACTGTTATGTCGTTGCCGAGATGAGCCACCCGGGCGCGACCGATTTTTTCATCGGGTGCACCGGGGAACACATAGCAAAGCTCGCGGTCGAGTGCGGCGCAGACGGGATCATCGCGCCTGCCACCCGCCCGTTCCGGGTGAAGATCCTCCGGAGCATCGTGGGCATAAAGAAGATCCTCTCGCCGGGGATAGGCGCGCAGGGCGGCGATGCGGAGGCGATCGCGCAGATAGTCGACGGCCTGATCGTCGGGAGGGCCATCTACGAAGCAGCAGACCCGGCTGCAGCGGCGGCCGGGTACGCCCGGTTCCGGGGCGCGGGGAAATAAGGGCGACAGGAAGGCCGCGGCTTTTCCGGTCTTCCCGGAACGCTTCCGGGGGTTCCGGCGGGATTCCTATGTAAGGTTTGTGGGCGGGGGCGATCTGAAATTCTCCGCTTAGCGGATTTGGAACGGAATTTTTTGATTTTTTACGAAAATAATATTTCTTTAAGCCCTAATCCCCCTGTGCGCTTTTGTCCGTACCGCAATCGCAAATCCAATTCATGTGCGCGTCTAAAAGTTTATTAGTCAGTCGTTCTATCTAGTTAGTATGGACTGGACGGCAGAACAACAAATCCTCGCGAAAAAATACCGGAAAACAGACGATATCCCCAAAAGCGAGCGGAAATACAAGTGCCACACCTGCCACCACATCGTCACCGAGAGCCCCTGCCCGGGATGCGGCGAGACGCACCTCGAGATCATGTGCCCGCTCGACCATTGCCACTGCAGCCACGAGATCATCTCGGGGATCGAGTACTGCCCGCTCTGCGGTAAGCCTGTCTGCCCCGAGTGCGGGTCGCACGATGTGGTGCAGGTGAGCAGGGTCACCGGTTACCTGCAGGACGTCTCCGGCTGGAACGCCGGCAAACAGCAGGAACTCAAGGACCGGACCCGCTATTCGGTCGCATGAGATATTATACCGATTCTTCCACTCTTTTCGTCAGCGGATCGTTCCGCGCTGCAAGTACCGGTCCTCTCGGCGGGATTCGCACGGTCCCGGCGCTCCTGAACCATACCGTCCCCGAGGGGGCCGGCCACCCCGGGCCCGGAAAAGAACTGGAGCTGACCGCAGCCGCGGCCGGCATCGGCTCCAGTTTCCTCGGCCTTAGCACCCGCGTCCCCGTAATGGACCTCTGTGTGCTCCAGTACGATTTCATCACCGTCTTTGTCACTGCCGGTGTACCACGCGGGCCGGACGCCAGCCCCGGTGCCGGCGGGATCACGCTTCTGGTCTGCAGCAGGGAAGGGATGTCGGATGCTGCCCTTCTGGAGACGATCCTCGTCTCTGCCGAAGCAAAAGCCGAGGCCCTTCTTGCGGCAGGATGCGGGGCCTCGGGAATGCCGGCCGATGCCATCATAGCCGCCTGCGAAGGAGAGGTCCGGCACCTGTCGGCAGGGAGGCTCACGGAAGCGGGGCTGCGGACCCGGGAGGCGGTTCTGCACGGGGTGCCTGCGGCAATCCGGCGGCATGAAGACCCTGCCCGGAAAGACCGGCCGGCATTTTTCGTCTTCAGCAGGATCGGGGGCGGGCACTGGGCAGAGTGGTCACCGGAGAACTGCCCGTACTTCCCCTGCCATTTCCCCGGCCAGCGGTGCGACTTCTGTTACTGCCCGTTCTACCCGTGCGGGGACGAGACTCTCGGCCAGTGGGCAGAGAGCCCCGGGAAAGGAAGGGTATGGAACTGCGCACGCTGTACTCTCCTGCACGAGCAAAAAGTGGCGGATTATCTGAAGGAGCACCCGGGCGCTTCGCTCCCCGAACTCATCCGCAGGAAAAAAATGCCGTAATGTAAAAGAAGAAAATATCCCGGTCCTTTGCATCGGCCGGTTATGCCGGTGGGACTTACTTCTCGTTTATCCCGAGCGCCTTGAGGAGTTCGGGCAGGGGGATGCCGTGCGCCTCTGCGGCCTGGCGGATGGTCTCGCCCCGGGCGATCGCACATCCGACGCAGCCCATGCCGAACTTGAAGAGCGCTTCGGTCGCCTCGGGCTTTGCCTTGAGAAGGTCGTAGATAGTACTGTCAGCGTTGATTTCAGCCATACCACACCTATACTCACTGCTGTCTCATAAACCTGACCATCCGTGCAGGGGAGAGAGGAAGTGCAATCCGACACTTTCACAACCCGCGGCACCCAATATATTATCCGGTAAAAATCGGATGTGTAAGCTGGAGATGTATGACATGGATTTTTCCGAAGCAGCAGAAAGAATCTCCCGAAAGTTCTCAAAGGCCGGCAAGACGGCCGATGCAAAGAAGATCGAGGCAAAACTGAAGCGGCTCGTGAGCGAGTTCGGCGTCCAGCCCTCCGAGGCAGAACGGAGCGTAACGAACGAGCTCGCAAAAGAGTTCAACCTCCCGGCAATGGGGTCCGGGGGCGGGACAACGAAGGGCGGCAGCGGCGGGACGGAGCAGAAGAAGATCGCAGACATGGTCCCCGGGGAATGGGTGACGCTCGAGGGCAAGGTCGTCTCGGTCTCGGCGCCGGCTTCGCAGTCGATCGCCCAGAGCGGTATCATCGCGGACGACACCGGTGCGATACGGTTCGTGGCATGGGCAAAGGCGAACGCGCCGGCCATGAACGTGGACTCCTGGTACCGGATCGAGTCCGCGGTCGTGGACGAGTACAAGGGCGTTTCGAGCCTGAAGATCCATTCCGGGACAACGATAAAGGAGATCGATGCTGAAGACCGGGTGCTCAGCCCTGCCACCGTCCCGATCCGCGAGCTGCGCATCGGCGTGGGAAGCATCCGCGCAAAGGTGGTCCAGGAATGGGATGCCTCCCACGAGCGGATGCTCCAGTCCGGCCTTCTCGGCGATGAGACCGGGACGATCAAGTTCGTGATCTGGAAGGAACCGGGGAAAGAGACGCTGGTCCCCGGTGCGGTGTACCTGATCTTTTATGCACAGGTCGACGAGTTCAACGGACGGCTCTCCCTCAACCTGAATTCAGCGCTTATCATGCAGGAAGAGGGCGACATCCCGGTCAGCGGGGGGGAATCCGCGTTCCGCGGCGCAATCGTCCACATCGCCCCGGGCTCGGGGATCATCAAGCGCTGCCCGGTCGAGGGCTGCAACCGCGCCCTCTCCCGGCAGAACTACTGCCCGGTCCACGAGATCCAGCCGAACTTCCGGTACGACCTCCGTATCAAGGGGTGGCTGGACGACGGGGAGAGGACCCATAACATACTCCTCCAGCGCGATGCCGTGGAAGCGCTCACCGGAATCACGCTTGAACAGGCAAAGGAGATCGCAGAGAACAACCCGCTGGGCATGGATGAGGTGTTCCTCCAGATGCGGGACGCCGTGCTGGGGCGGTACATCCTCTGCCGGGGCCGCGAGATCGAGAACCGGCTGCTGGTAAATACCTGCGGGAAGGTCCCGTTCGAGAGCAGCGAGCACACGGCGCTCCTGAACCGGGCCGGGAGCGGGGGCGCATCATGAGCGCTAACCCCCGGGATGCGGGCGTGGGAGCGGGCCGGAGGGACGGTGCCTTCGAGCGCGAGCCGGCACGCCGGGTCTTTGCCGCCGAGCTCCGCGAGTGCCGGTACCAGTTCAAGGACGGAGAAGACGAGAAGAGCCCGACGTTTGTCCTTCTCCCTACCGGGGAGCGGAGTAACCGGATCTTTCTGGTGGGGACGCTTACCGAGAAGACCCGGCAGGGGGAACAGAATATCTTCTACCGCGGCAGGGTCGTGGATCCGACCGGGACGTTCTTCATCATGGCGGGGAGCTACCAGCCCGAAGCCATGCAGCAGCTGGCGAAGATCGAGACACCGGCCTTTGTCGCGGTGATCGGAAAGCCGAACCTGTACCAGAAACCGGACGGCTCCGTCCTCGTATCGGTCCGGGTAGAGTCGATCACCGTGGTGGACAAGGACACCCGGGATCTCTGGACCCTTGACGCCGCGGCCCGGACGCTCGACCGCATCGACGCATTTTCCAAAGGCGGCTCACCGGATATCGCGAAGGCAAAAGAGCAGTACCCTTCGCTCGATCCTTCAGTATTCCGGAAGACGGCGTACGACGCGCTGGCGCAGATCCGTATCTGAACTTTTTTTAGAGGAGTTGTCAGGGCATTATCAAGGATACTCCGGATGCGAGACCAGTTGCCGGTAAGATAAGATCTGCATGAGCAAAGATCCGCGAAGAGGCGCGAGACAATATTTCACGATTTGTTTGTTGATATCGCGAGTGAGGCCATGGTAAAAATTATTAGGCCGCGTAAATAGATCGAACCGGTAGTTCAATACCTGTGACGCTCTCGGGGGCTTTGCCCCCGTCCCCGATGGGGGCAGGGCTGGCGCAAGGGGGGGGCTGCTTCTTTTTTCAAAAAAGAGTTCTACAGAGCCATTATTCAAAAAATCAACAGGATTGTCACCGCTTTTTCTTATCCTGCTCCCACCGCTCGAGCACTTCCGGGCCCTCGACGAATACGAGGCCGTGTTTCTTTGCGTACTGTTTTGCATCTTCTTTCGAGAGAGCGTAGCCCGACTCATCGTCCAGCATCTCGCAGATGGTCACCGAGGGCGTGATCCCCGCCATCTCCGCCATCGCGATCGAGAGCTCGGTCTGGCCTTTCCGGACATCGAGGAGCCCGTCTGCCGCCCGGAGAAGGGCCATGTGCCCCGGGGTCCGGAAAGTCTCGTGGAAG
>DASPUR010000019.1:0-3748 GCA_035622795.1 Methanoregula sp.
GGGCCCCGGTCGAAAGGGGCGGGCTTGGAAACGGGATGCTGCAGGCCCGCTATTTTGCAGGTTAAAAAAGACCGTTTAACGGTTATTTTTGAAAGAATCGCACGATACACAGACTTCTCTACCCGCGTGGACACGATTTCCACTCCACCCGGAAATGACCTCCGCCCGTTTGCCAAAAGGAGCGTTTTACGGCTTTATTTTACTTCATCTCTTTCCCGCCCCGTTATAGGGAGGGGCAGGGTAACCCGGTACGGAGCCTTCTTCCAGTATGCTTCCCGGTAATGGGGGTTCCGGTAGTTTTCTTTTGTGTTCTCCTCTATCTCCGCAGTGGTTCCCGGCAGGATGTAGAACCGCCGGAACATCCGCTCGTTCTGGGTGCGCACCCAGAGTTCGCGGATGACCCCGGGCGGGAGAGGAAGTGAACGGATCTCCGCTATATCGTCCGGGAACTTTTTCTCGATGTCACAGTCTTCACCCGGACCGTACCGGATCTTTATCGCCTTCACCGCTATCACGACATTCCCGTTGAACATGAACCCGTTGAACGGTACGGACGGGTCGGTATTCTCCGCCCAGTGGTATCCCATCCGTTCCGCCAGTTTTTTGCCTTCGCCGTTCAGGTTCCCTGCAACCCGTCCCCGCATAGCATTCTCCCTCAAGTTGTGCCGGAAAAAAATTTCCGTATTTTTTCAAACATGTTCCCGGATATTTTCCGGATATATTTCTCAGGAAGAATGGATTACCGGGCAATACGCTTTCCTGTTTTGAGCAGATCAAAACTCCGGCTCGCCCCTGCACAGTGGTTTTGCCAGGTGCCGCCGTGCGGTGGGCGGGACCCTTCCCACCCGAAGGCTCCGCCTTTCGAAACCGGGGGCGACCTTCGGTCACCAGTTCCCTACGTTAACTCCGGTTCACCCCGGCAGAGCGGTTTTGCAAGATGCCTCCGTGCGGTGGGCGGGACCCTTCCCACCCGAAGGCTCCGCCTTTCGAAACCGAAGGCGACCTTCGGTCACCAGTTCCCTACGTAAACTCCGGTTCGCCCCTGCACAGTGGTTTTGCCAGGTGCCTCCGTGCGGTGGGCGGGACTTCGTACCACCCCGGCCGGAGCGCCCGCGGGACCTCCGTCACCTCCGGATCCTTTGCCCTCGCCCCGCACATTTTACACTTGTACCCCTTGCCCCGGCCGTCGCTCGTCATCCGCTTCCGGCAGTCCGGGCAGACCGGGGGCCGGACTTTCACCGGTTGCGAGAGCGATACCACGCGGAGCTTCTCGAGGTTGATGCTCCCCTTCTTGTAACTCCCCGCAGCAACGATTTCATCGCCGGGCACCAGGCTGCGGACGATCTGCCGGAAATTCTTCGTGGGTTCGTAGGCCATGCACCGGACCGGTTCCCCGCAGTCTTCGATCCGGAGGGCGACGTGGCCGCCGGTCCCGGTCGAAGGCCTGCCCGCAACCGTCCCCCGCACAAGATACGACAGCCCTTCGCGCAGGCTGCCGATCACTCCCGGGACAAGGTGTGCATCGGTCCCCTGGTTGGTAACCCAGATCTGCCCGATCCCCGGATCTTCGGATTCGATCATGCGCCGAGCGAGCATCACCCACGAGGGGCTCTCCCCCCGGATCCCGAAGAGCACCGGGTCCGGCGTGTGCGGCACGCATACCACTACATCGTTTACCCGGTCGACAGTGTCCCAGGTATGGGGGAACGTCGCCTCCTCGGCTGCAAAGAGGCTCCCGCGGTCCACCTGGCGCGGGGTTCCGAAGCGCTCCGGTTTCCGATAGACGAGGATCTCGGAGGTCCGGTCCGGAAAGACGCTCGCCACCGCTGCAGTCGCCCCGATGAGCCCGCGCCGGTTCTTCCAGCCGCGGTACAGGGCCCCAGCAGTATCGAGAACGGAGATCGCCTCGTCGATCTCGCAGAAATCCTTTACCGCTTTTTCGTAAAACGCTGCGTCGAGGTCGTCCCCGGAGACTACAACGCCAGGGTTTGTCTTTTCGCACGCGAAGTCGGCCATCTCCTCCACGGCCGCGCACGCGAGCGCGAAGGCGCGGTCCGTATCGCCCTCCACATCGAGCGCGACCGCT
The DNA here is from genome assembly GCA_035622795.1 of Methanoregula sp. Classification (GTDB taxonomy): domain Archaea; phylum Halobacteriota; class Methanomicrobia; order Methanomicrobiales; family Methanospirillaceae; genus Methanoregula. The sequence continues at coordinate 2,087 of DASPUR010000019.1, forward strand.
GCGTTCCCCCGGGTCTTCCAGGTGACATTGGGGTTGAGCCTGACGAGCCGTGCCTCCCGCACCTGCATGTGGTCGCGGATCAGCCGCCGGGCGAGGACCGCCCCGAGGTAGGTCGTGCACATGCCGGCGGGCGAATCCGTGTCATCGATGCCGATCCACATTATCCATATTAATATATCCTGAGGCTCTATCCATTCTTTACGGAAATGTCACAGGACCGCCAGCTCCAGCTGGTAACCAGCGTGATGATCACCGCGGGCTTCGACGTCTCCGAGCGGTTCACGATCCGCCCCCGGAGTTTCGACCTCATCGCCCGCAACAACGGGACGCTGCTCGTCATGAAAGTGGTCTCCCACATCGACAGCGTGAGCGAGGAGGTGGCAAACGACCTCGACATCATCGCTCGTCTCCTCGGCGGTGTCGCGATCATCGTGGGCGAGCGGGCGCGGGAGGCCGAACTCGAGCGCGGGGCGGTCTATATCCGGTACGGCATCTACGCGATCAGCCCCGCGACGCTCTACGACTATTTCGTGGAGAGGGTACCCCCGCTCGTGTATGCATCACCCGGGGGCCTGTACGTGAATATCGACGGCGACACGCTCCGCGATCTCCGGGAGAAGCGGAACATGTCCCTCGGAGATCTCGGCCAGATCCTCGGCGTCTCGCGCCGGACGATCAGCAAGTACGAGAGCGGCATGGGCACGACGCTCGACGTGGCGATCCGGATCGAGGAGCTCTTCAACACCGGGGTCGTCGAATCGATCGACCTCATGCACCACGAACGCCCCACGGTCCCGCACGAGGAGAAAGAACCGGCCCGGAACGAGCCCCGGGCCGCGATGGAGTTCCTCGAGCAGCTCGGCATGCACCTCCACACGCTCCGCGGGGCCCCGTTCCAGGCACTTCTCACGTTCGAGCGGCACACGATCCTCACCGGTTACGGCCCGGCGGACAAGGTGGTCAAGCGGGCAGCCCTCATCGGGAACCTCTCCCAGATCGCCAAGAAGCACGCGATGTGCGTCATCACCGGTTATCACAAACAGAAAAAGATCGGGAAGACGCTCGTGATCGGAGAAGACCGGCTCCACCGGATCGCAGACGGCTTCGAGCTTCTCGATATGATCGGGGAGTAGGCGGCTGACCGCTTTTTTTTCTTACGTGTTTTTAGCTTACTGTCGTACAATCATAATTTTGCTCTGAAAAAATCCTGAAAGAAATCTTGAGTGTTGATTCCGAGGGAGCCACGGGCGCTCGGGGTCTCATCGACCCTCGCCCCGTGGAGCATGACCGTGTATTGGTGTCTAAAAAAATATTCGAAAATGGGGGTCAAGGGGGCTTGCCCCCTTGGGTTGTCTTCGCAGTCATCGGACTGCGAGACGAGAAGATGCGCAGCATCTTCTCCGCCCTCGAAGAACCCGTTGGGTTCTTCTCATCCTCATGGTCCTGCTGAACCATTCGGACTCCCCCTTGGGGACCGACCCAAAGGAGGTCGAGAAGAAAGCGGAGCTTTCTTGGATGAGAGAGGGGGGCACCCTCACAAATTCCACCGATTGCAATCCGGAATGATGTTACAGAGTCCGAGTCCCTCCCTCCACCGCCGCACCACCTCCGCAAACGCGATCCCGGCGTTTGCCGGGCTCGTCGACGGCAGGGTGACCGAAG
>DASPUR010000020.1:0-7798 GCA_035622795.1 Methanoregula sp.
AATATACTCAACGATCTCGGGGGGAACAAGACCGGTCAATAATGGATCTGCCCGGGAAAGATCTTTTTGTCCGGGCGAGTTACTCTTCCCGGATTTTCCGGGGCGCACGGTACCCGTCCGGGTTCTGCCGGCAGTACGGGATGGCGGCAGTGACCGGAGCATGCACCGGCTCCGTGCAGTCTTCCGCCTCGGGGTCCAGTGCTTCGACCAGCTGCCTCAGATCCCGGATCGCGGGATCGTTCCCGAGAACATCGAAAATTACGCGGATCCGGTCCCGGCAGGAAAACTCTTCCGGCGGTACCGTGACCCCGACACTGCGTTAGCCCGCCGTACTGTAATACCGGTCGACACATGCAACAAGCTCTTCCCGCAGTGCCGGATATAACCGGGGCCCGTACGCCCGCCCGAGGGTCGCGAGCTCTCCCGAGATCCTGACGGCCTCGTCCGCCAGACCTCCCTGTGCCGGATCGTCAGGGGAGATGCGGCCGAGCAGTGCAAGGACAAGGCTCCTCTCGCAGAAGGGGCGGGAAACCGAACCGGAATCCAGTCCCTCCGGCAGGGACATGGCCTCCGCAAGACGGTTTACCGATTCTTCGTATCTCCTGATCCGGCACGTAACGTGCGTGGCAAACGGGTACATGGGCAATCTCGGGGGCGGTGAAGAGAACAGGGCAGAATTCCTACCAGTTTTGCTTTGTTTTTCCATAAAAATCCTTGGGATTTTTTATAGAGAGCGATCCCTTCAATACCGTGTGCGCCAAAACCCTTTTTATTCCCCGGAGAACTGCATGGCACGCGTACTCGTCTCACCGCTGAACTGGGGACTTGGCCATGCCACCCGGGACATCCCGATCATCTCCTCCCTCCTCGCCCACGGCCACGAGGTAACGATTGCCGCCTGCGGGAACGCCCTCCGGGTGCTGCGGAACGAGTTTCCGGATCTTCCGTTCATCGAGTTCCCCGACTACCCCGTGTGGTACAGCGGGAACCGCTTCTTCCTGCCAAAGTTCGTCGCCTCGTTCCCCCTGATCCTCCGGGCGCTCGGTGAAGAACGGAAAAAACTCAGAGCGATCCTTGAGAAAGAGAAGTTCGATCTCATCGTCAGCGACAACCGGCTCGGCGTATATTCGGACACGGTCCCCTCGGTCTTCATCTCCCACCAGCTCCACTACCATCTCCCCCTGATGCTCTGGCCCCTCGAGCTCGCCTCCCTCCCGGTGAACGGGTACCTCCACGAAAAATACGACCGGGTCATCGTGCCCGACAACCCTCCCGGCAACGGCTCCCTTGCCGGCAAGCTCTCCCTCCCCGGCACGGACGCGACCCGCGAGCGGGCGTATTTTGCCGGGATACTGACCAGCATGCACCGGCGGGAACTTCCGGAGGACCTCGATGTCCTCGCACTGATCTCCGGCCCGGAGCCCCAGAGGACGCGTCTCGAAGAACTCCTCGTACCGCTGGTCAGGGACCTCGGCGGGGAATCGGTCGTGCTTCTCGGGAGCCCCGAAGGATCGCGGTACGCTGATACCTCCGCAAACTGCACGGTCATCCCGTATGCGTCAACGGAAGAGAAAGAGATCCTCATGAACCGTGCGAGGTTCATCATCTGCCGCTCGGGTTACACCAGTGTCATGGAGATCGCCGAGCTGGGAAAGAAGCAGGCCCTCTTCATCCCGACTCCCGGCCAGACCGAGCAGGAGTACCTGTCCGGGTATTACGAGCAGAAACGCTGGTTCCATTCGGTAAGCCAGTACGGACTTGCGCTTCCGGACGATATCGCTGCCGCGAAGAACTATACCGGGTTTCCCGGGATGGGACATACCCGTGAAAATGTCGATCGGCTGTACCGGGAGGTCTTCGCGGGGTACCTGGACTAGAACCCAGAAAGCGGCCCGGAGGCCCGGTGAACTTTTTCGCTTTCCATCTCCGGTTGTTCCGGGGCCCGCTCCCATCGGTTCATATACCGGGCCGGTTCACCATGGATCATGGATGACCTGGTCCTTGCGGGGGGTTTCGGGCTCCTCGCTCTCTTCATCGCGGGGCTGCTCGTCCTCTACGGCGGTTTTGTCCTGCTGAAAACCGCTGCGGAGTCGCTCATGGCCGGCGACTTCGCGTTTGTGGCCCTCGCAGCAGGAGTCATTCTTGCCGCGGTATCGCTCTATGCAGCCACCGGGATCTGGTTGCAGCGTACGAACAGGATTTAACGAGAGGCCCCGGGAGTTTCCCGGGCGTTCCTCTTAGCGGATTCTGCCGTTTTAGTAACACTCGATATCCTTTGTATCCTCGTCGATCCTGCTGTGCTTCATCCCGTAAAAGAAGTACACCACCAGGCCTATCGCGAGCCAGATGATGAACCGTAGGTGCGTCACGAGCGGGAGGACGTAGATGAGGATGGCGCAGGAGACGATGCAGAGGACCGGGACAACCGGGACGAAGGGGCAGCGGAAAGGCCGTTCGAGTTCGGGGCGCCGGTAACGGAGGACGAGGATCCCGAGGGCCACGATGATGAACGCCGCGAGGGTCCCGATGTTGACGAGTTCGGCGATGGACTGGAGGGGCAGGGTGCTCGCGATGATCGCGGTCACCGTCCCGACCAGGAGCGTCACCTTGGCGGGGGTCCGGAACACGGGGTGGAGCTCCCGGAACGTGCGCGGGAGGAGGCCGTCCCGGGACATGGCAAAGAAGATCCGCGTCTGCCCGTAGAGGAGGACGAGCAGCACGGAGGTGATCCCGCAGAGCGCCCCGACCGAGACGAGCGCCGAGCCCCACTGGATCCCTATTTCCTGGAGGGAATAGGCGACCGGGGCGGCCGTGTTCAGGGTAGTGTACGAGACGATCCCGGTCAGTACTGCCGATACGGCGATGTACAGGATTGTCGAGATGATGAGCGACCCGATGATCCCGATGGGCAGGCTCCGCTGGGGGTCGTTGACCTCCTCGGCCGCGGTCGAGACAGCGTCGAACCCGATATACGCGAAAAAGACGATCGCCGCGCCGGTCAGGACCCCGCTCCACCCGTAGGGCATGAACGGCGTCCAGAGGACCGGCCGGATATGGGACGAGGCGAGATAAAGGAAGACGAGGATCACAAAAAGCTTGATGAGCACGATGATATTGTTCACCCGAGCGCTCTCCTTGACACCGACGATGAGGAGGAGCGTTATGACCGCGATGATGAGGATTGCCGGGACATTGAGGATGCCGCCTGCCTGGCCGGGGGGATTGATGAATGCCGCGGGGAGGATCAGGCCGGCGTTGGCAAGGAGGGTGCTCACGTATCCCGACCAGCCGACTGCGACCGCCGCGATGGAGACCGAGTACTCGAGGATGAGGTCCCACCCGATAATCCACGCGAGGAGTTCCCCGAGCGAGGCGTACCCGTACGTGTATGCGCTCCCCGCGACCGGGACCATGGCGGCGAACTCGGCATAGCAGAGGGCCGCAAAGGCGCAGACGATCCCGGATATGATGAATGATACCACGAGGGCAGGACCCGAGTAGTTGGCAGCGACAACGCCCGTGATGACAAAAATCCCCGTGCCGATGATCGCGCCGACCCCGAGGAGCACCAGTTCGAACGGTGTCAGCACCCGCCTGAGGGCGTGGACCCCGGCCGTGCATTCGGTGAGTTTCGCGACCGGTTTTGTCTGGAAGAGCCGTTTGTGACGGTTCAGGAAAGCCTGGAGATCCATGGTGGTCTCCTTCCATTATTTCCCGGAACGGTTTAAAGGTACTGGTTCAGCAGGAGGCCCGGTTTTCCGGGCGGAAAAGAAAAGGGATCCGGTTTTTCAGCTGAACTGATAGCCAAGGGAGTGGACGAGCGAGAGCATTTCCCGTACCCGCTCCTCCTGCTTCTTCGTGAGCCGCCGCCCCCGCTGGACGAGGCGGCCCATCCGCATGATCTCCCGCCGCTGGTCGCCGGTAAGCCCTTCCGCGTGCCGCGCCCAGCTGAAGAGACCGAGCCACTGCTGGCGGTCGAAACTGATCCCGCCTTCCGGAGATCCCGTATCCGGCAGCCCGGCGCCCGCAGGTTCGTCCCCCCCAACGGTGCCGGGTTCCCCGCCCGGTTCACCGGGCTCCGCGAGCGGGCCGGTTCCGGAGTCCGGCTCTTCGGAAACGACCCCGGCCGCATCCTGGCCGACACTGTCTTCCCCGGCTGCCGGCAGGTCGCCACCATAGCGCAGCTCGTCCCCGGGCGGTACGAAAGAGGTGCCGGCAGGGTCCCCGGCACCGGTCTCCTCGAACAGGTCCTCGAGGGGGACATTTGCAGCGGTTACCCCCCCGGGGCCTCCGGCAGGCTGCTCCTCGTCCGCACCGAAAACCCCGCGGGTTGTGGGCCCGGGTTGGGAACCGCTCTCGTCGCGTACCTGGCGGAGGGGTGGCATGTCGACCCGGGCCGTGGGCGGGAGTTTCGGGGTGATCGCAACCGGCAGGGACGGGTCCTTGACGATAATGCTCCGGGACGCACGGGGTGCCTGCCGGTCTCCGGAGAGCGACTTCCGGAGCTCCTCATTCTTCACATCGGCCGCGGCAAGACGTTCCCGGGCATTCATGTGGTTTTCCCATTCATCGGCGAGCGCGGCCCGGGCCTGGTCGAGCTCGCTTGAAAGCGCCGAGAGCTTCTTCTCGGCTTCCTGGAGCTGGGCGTTGTTCTTCTCGGCGACCTGCAGCTGCTGGTCGGCATTCATGTGGTCTTCCCATTCGTCCGCGAGGGCGGTCCGGGCCTGTTGGATCTCGCTCGAGAGCGCGGAGAGTTTCTTCTCGCCGATGGACCGCTCCTCCCGAAGACCTGCAAGCTCGGCCTCGAGCTGTTCCCGGTCTTTCCGTGCGAGGGCGAGCTCGGACTCGAGGGCAGTTATCCTGCCGGACCTCTCCTGGTCGGCCTGCCCGGTGGTCTGGGAGATCTCCCTCAGCCCGGCTTCGAGGAATTCCTTCTCGCTCCTGAGGGTCGCAAGCTCGTCCCGGGTGGTCGCGAGGAGTTCCCTGTCGTGATCCCGTTCGCTGATCGCGTTGCGCAGCTCGAGGCTGGCCGATTCGATCGACTGTACGGTCCCCCTGAGGTTCTCTGCATCGGATCTGCGTTTTTCCTGTTCGGCGGCGAGCGCGGACTGCGCCCGGGCGAGGGCCTCGGTCCGGATCCGGGCATCTTCCTCAGCTTCTGCGGCAGCCACACGGGCAGCGGCAAGCTCATCCTCGAGCGCCTGGACCCGCGATTCCGCAGCCTCGATCGTACCGCGGGCATTCTTGAGCTCCTGCTCGAAATCCCCGCCGATCTTTCCCGCTTCTTCCCGCGCCGACCGGAGGGCCTCTTCCAGTTTCTCGTTCTCCCGGATGACCGCGGAACGCCTCTCCTCGAGCTCCTCGGAGAGGGCTTTTTCCTCGTCCAGTGCCGACTGGACCTGTTCGAGCTCGCCGGAGAGCTGCCGGTAGCTCTCCTCCAGCCGTTTCCGGTCCGCTGAAACCGCAGCGAGGTTCTCCTCGAGGCCCCGCCGGGCCTCCTCCGCCGAAGCGAGAGCCGTCCTGGTGCTGTCGAGCCCGGCGGACTGGTCCCGGGTCTCCCTCTCCAGTTCTTCCTTCTTCCGGGCGGTCTCGGCGAGCCCTGATTCGGCTGCTTCCCGCAGGCTCTTCTCGTTCTCAAGCGCCCCGGTCACGGACCCGAGGTCTGCCTGGAGCCGGGACCGCTCACCCTCCCATTGTGCCAGCGCTGCCCGGTGAGCCTCGCCGTCTGCAGCCACGGTTTTCCGGAGGGCTGCCAGCTCGGCGCCGGCCGAGTCCGCCCGCTCCGATTCCGTCCCGAGCCGGACGTTCAGGGCAGCCGTCTCGGCGGAATTCCGGTCGAGACGCTCCGTCAGTCCCGCGATCGTTCCCGCGGTCTCCTCTTCGAGCCGGGCCTTTACCCCGGCAAGAGCTTCGAGCTCCTGGCCGTTCCGGTCGGCCCGCTCCTTCTCACGGGCGAGCGCGGAGCGGAGACGTTCGGCATCGGCGGAAAGGGCGGTGATGGCCCGGTCGGCCTCTTCCTTCTCCCCGGTAATCCCCGCAAGGTCCTTCTCGATCCGGGCGATCCGGCCTGCTTTTTCTGCGATCTCCGTGGCCGCTTTGTCGAGATCCGCTTTTGCAGAGGAGAGATCCTGGGATAACGAGGCGATCGTCTGCTGGTGCGAATCTGCCATCGCACGGTGGGCACCCGTGAGTTCCTCCTTCTCGGCCAGCATCAGACGGATATGCTCTTCTGCAGATGCGATGAGGGCACGGTCGTCGTCGATGCTCTTCATGAGCCGGTCGATCTCCCCGATCTTTTCGGCGAGAGCCGCTTCCCGCTCCCCGAGCGTCCGGGAGATTTTCTGCTCGTTCTGCTCCTTCTGCCGGAGGACATCGTTCATGCGGGCGATCTTCCCGTTCTGGTCCGCAAGAGCATCCCGGAGGCCGGTGAGGTCGGACGATAACTGCCGGGTCTCGTCCTGCATCTCGGCAAGTTCGGAGGAGAACCCGACAGTGGTTTCAAACGACGAGAGGAGGAGCTCCAGGAGTTTCCTCCGGTCGGCAGTGACAAGGTACACCTGGTTGTCATGCTGGATCCGGAACTGGGTCTTCACGAGCTCCGGGGTCTGGCGCTCCACCGGCGAACTGAGCGTCCCGTCGACCTGGGACAGGAGGAACCCGGTCTCCGCGGGGTACGGGATAAAGTTGTCCGCATTGCAGTCGAGTACGCGGAGGAGGTCGGAAAGGCCCTTCGTGCGGGTGAGGATGAGTACCGGGATCATCCAGAGGTTGTCGTCGGCCTTGAGCTCCCGGCAGAGATCATAGCCGCTCTCGTCCTCCGTCGTGGCATCGCAGATGAGGAGGTTGGGGATGCCCGACCGGAGGGTTTCAGTGAGTTCTGGACCGTCGGTGAAGAGCGTGACGCGATACCCGGCCTCTTCGAGGGACGATCTCAGCTGCGGGGCTCCTTCCGGGCTCCCGCTTAAAACGAAAATATCGATGATATGTTCGTCCGGATCTGACGGAAGGGTATTCATTACAGTCTCTCTAACAGAGATGAAACCTCTCTGATTTATATGCCTGTTTATATGATCGCGTTTGCCGGCATATAATTTTTCTGGTCGAAACCGGGCAATATTTTCGCGGTGATCGCCAAAAAACCGTAAAATCGAAGAGTCCCGGGTGCTTTGCAACCCGGCAGGAACTACACGGGCCGGGCTGCCCGGCCGGCCGGCAGGCCGGAGCCGGTCTTGTTCCGAGGAACAGATGGAATATACAACCTGCGGTAGGATGCGCTCTTCAGCGGTCCGGCCCGGCTACGGGAAAGAAGCTGGCGACCGCTTGCGTCAGATCAGCAGGAACCGGAATGTCCGGCGCGGACCGGGTTGCCGGTCAAAAAAACAGGGGGAAGGAAATTCCCCGCCTTTGGAGGGTGGAGGCGACAGTGATTTCCACCGTCGTTTGACGCTTCTCGTTGCTCGAATCCATCTGGATGTTCATCGTTCGGCACACAAATACCGGAACCTGATGCCCGGTATTTGTATAGTATGTTTTACATTTTCAGATAAAACCCTTCGGATAGTGACAAAATCCCGGGACCCGGCACCCTCACGGACCGGAGACTCCGGGAATCAACGTCTGCGGGAACAGGGTCAGTTAGGTCCTTTGGAAAATCGGGTCCCCGCGACCATTTCCTTACCGGAGGACAGCGGGTTATCGTCCAACTTGGGAGTGAACAAAAAATACTGTTAAGCGGGAGCCGGTTGATTCCCGGACTCTTCCTTCTCCTCTTCGATCCAGATGAAGGAGAAGATATTGA
>DASPUR010000021.1:0-2253 GCA_035622795.1 Methanoregula sp.
TCGTCCCGGAACCTACCGCGAAGGTCTCCTGCCGTTTACCCGGTGTTTGTGTTCCGGGGATTATGGGGCGGCAGGTGACAGAAAACAGCCGGAATGCACAAGGACCGTTTCCGGGACTTTAGCCCGGATCGCGACCCGGCGCCCTTATCGTGCCGGGGGCCAAGGATCATGCAGGGGATCGGGATAGAACCGGTAACGGTTGACACGCTCAGCGATGAGGAGAGGAAGGAGTACCTGGAGTTCCTCCTCTGGCACTACCGGGTGGTGGACGCCTTCTGGTATATTTACGCCGACGAGCGGTACGGGAACGATGCTGCCGATTCACTCAACGAGCAGGTCTGGGGCAGGGTCGCCGGGATGGCGGCAAAGGACATCGTCGGCCGGTTCGGCATCACGGAGAAGGGGCTCGCCGGGTTTGCAAAGGCCCTCCGGTACTTCCCGTGGGCAATCATCGTCGGGTACGGGATAGAAGAGGGGGACGGGGAGCTCCGGATCCGGGTGGCTCACTGCCCGGCGCAGGAGGCCCGGCTCCGCCGGGGGCTCGGCGAATACCGGTGCCGGGCCATGCACGCCGCCGAGTTCCGGTCGTTTGCCGCTGCGATCGACGATCGGATCCGGGTGGAGTGCGTCTTTGCCCCGCCCGACCCCCACCCGCCGGACACGTTCTGCAGCTGGCGGTTCACGCTGGCCGATGCCCCCGCCGGTCGGGAAACACAGGAGTAAGCACCGTTGCGCAGGAGCTTCTTTTCGGATCGGGTTGCGATACGTGCTTAAAGCCAGGTTTTCTTTGAGGACACCTGCCGCTCCTCAGGGTTTTTTTCGCTGCAACGCGTTATCGGGCCCGGAGCCGGTCGATCCCGCAGTCGAAGCAGGTCCCGTGGTGGCAGCTCACCGTGCCCCCGCACGAGGGACACCGCCACCGGGCCTCCTCCCGGTCCATGAATGCAGCGGTGCCGTTGTCCCGTATCACGGCAAGGTTGGCAAGCGGGCTCAGGCCGTACCGGTCCCGGTACCGCCGGTCGAGCCCTGCGAGCTGCCGGCAGGGGAAGTCCGGGCACCCGGAACAGAAACGGAGGCTCCCCTCCCCGATACGGGCGCACCGCTTCTTTAAGAGGGCGCACTGCTTGTTGCGGGCCCGGCAGCCGGCACAGTACGGCATCCGGATCCCGTGCTTCCTGAGGTCATGCTGCCGGGCGAGGTACGCGCTGCAGACGGCGCAGTTGATCCCGCACGGGGCGACGAGCTCCGGGTCCCTGTCCATGGGGAGTACTTGCCCTGCCGGTCCTTTTAATCCTGCCGGGCCGTCGGGCACGTCCGGTTCCGGCAATGATATGAAAAAATTAATACAAACGGAGCCGGAAACGAATAAACCATATGAATTCCTCTTTGCGTTCATCGTTTGTTCCCGGCGCGATCTGCTTCGCTGTCCTCCTCGCGCTCCTGGTCCTCGCGGCCGGGTGCACCCAGCCGAACGGCTCGCCCGTCCCGTCCCCGTTCCCGGCCGCCACGACGCAGACACCCGCAGCCTCGCAGATCTCGGTCACCAAGCCGGACGCCTCGCACATCATCATCACGTACGAGGGAGGCACCGACCTCGAGCGCCTCATCGAGATCGATGCAACGGTCACCGACAGTTCAGGGAAGAGCAGCACCCAGCACGTAGGCAGCAAGACCGCCACCACGCCGGTGACCATCGGCGGGACGATCAACTTCGAGGGGTCCTATGGTGGCAGCAACCACGTCATCATCACCGGGTACTACGTGGACGGTTCAAGCCAGGTCCTGCAGAATATCAACGTGTAACTTTTTTTTGGCCCGGCTGGTCCCGGTATCCCGTGCAGGAGCATTCCGCTGAGCCGCAGGGCCGGAACGGGGGCGGGGACCGGTAGCCGGCTTTTCAGCCCCCGCGCCGGAAGGAGAAGGCGGCACCGGCCAGGCAGATGATCCCGCCCGCGGCCATGATGGTCCCGAAGATGCCGGCGAGGAGCGCCTGGTCCGCGCCGAGCACCGGACCGGCGTACCCGGCAGCAGCGAGCCGGGCCGTGAGGAGGATGGTGGTCAGGGAGATCCCGAGCATGATGCCGAGGTACTGGAGGGAGATGATCACGCTCGAGCCCAGGCCCTGCAGGGAAGGGGGCAGGGCCGCCATGATCTCGATGCTGTTGGGCCCCTGGAAGACCGCCCGCGCAATCCCGATGAGGACGAACATGGCGACGATGAACAGGAAGTCACGGCCGGCAAAAGCGTCCCCGC
>DASPUR010000022.1:0-5822 GCA_035622795.1 Methanoregula sp.
CGGCGATCCGGAGCGATGCCGAACACTCAGGGTATCAGGAATACATCCAGCCGATATTCTTTGTTGCGGACCACCCGTTCCTCTTCATTATCCAGGATAAGGAGAGCGGCACTATACTTTTCATGGGCCGGGAAATGGACCCGAGCTCATAATTATTTCTAAAAAATGGGCGAATTAAACAGGCCGCTCACTTGATCTTCTTCTCAAGTTTCTTGAGCTTCTTCTGGGCCTCTTTGCTGCCCGCGGCCGCCTGTTTCGAGAGTTCTTCTGCCTTGACCTTCTTGGCCTGGTTCAGTTTCACCAGTTGTTTCTTGCTTGTCGGCATATCGTTATCTCTCCTCAAGTGTAATTGGCTGGTTTTACTTGGTTTTTTTCCGATTTAAAGTATACCTGTGCCTGCGACGGCGTGAGGAATTTCAGGGAACCGGGTCGGCATATCTCAGAAACGTCACGCTGGTATGACGATAGCGAACCGGACGTGCATTCTTAAAAAAAATTACATGGTATGGGGAACTGTCTCCATCGGGCCCGAGACGATCGCGTTGAACTCGTCCTGCGTGAGATACTGCGGGACGTAGGTCGTGCCAAAGGCTGCGAGCTGCGGGACGATCGTGCGGAGGTTGTTCCGCGACAGGGCGAGTTCCTGGTTGTAGATATACCGGAGGTCGGCGTTGTCGGCCCGCCCGAGCGCTGTCGTGAGCTCTATGATGTGGATCTCCTCGCTCATCGCAGCGGTGGTGAGCTGGTCAGGTGTAGTGCCGCCCGACTGCCCGGTCAGGTAGATATAGCGCTCCTGCAGGGCGGGATCGCTGTAGGTGGCAGGGGCGTTGCCGGTCGGCAGCGTGAGGTTGTACTTCGCGAGGATGATGTTGTCGGCGGAAAGGACCGCGTCAGCGGACTGCGCGAGGCCGGTGAAGAGCGGGTTCCCGCGGCTCTGCTGGGCCATGTAGAGGTAAAGGTCACGCTGGAGCTTCTGGGACTGCTGCAGGGAAAGGATGTCGTTCATTTCCGCATCCGTGAGGGGGGATGCGGGAATTGCCTGGAACTGCACGATGATACCGTTGATCTCCGGGTTTCCCACACCGGCATAGGACCCTCCGGAGGAGGAGGGAGGGATCGGTGCGGGTGTCGGGACAGCTGCCGGGAGCTGGGCCGGGGCCGGGAGGCTGACCGCGGGCAGGTTCGGGAGGACTTCCCGCGGGGCCGAGAGGATGGCCGCATAGTCCTGCTGCGAGAGCAGCTCCGGGGTGTAGGTTACCCCGTAATCCGAGAGCCGGGCGACCGTGTCACGGAGGTTGTTCCGGGCCCCGGCAAGCCCTTCGTTGTAGAAGGCCTGCACGCTGGTGTCGCTGGTCCGGCCAAGGGCGGCATTGAGGGCCGCGATGTGGTGCTCCTCGATCTCCGCATCGAACCGGAGGGCATCGGAGACCGGCAGGTCCGGGTTCGGGAAGTGGGTCCCCCACAGCCCCGTCACTTCGTAACTCGAGTAAGCCCCTGCCGGGCCCCGGCCGAGGTCGGTGATCCCGGCCGCCGCAAGGATGCTCTCGCCGGCGGTCGCGAGGCTTTCAGCGGTCTGCCGGATCGCGAGGAAGAGCGGCTCTGCCGGGTAATTGGCGCTGAATGCATAGTTCAAATCGGAGATCATCCGCTCGTAATCCTCCGCCCGCATCAGGTCCGTATCCTGCGCGGCGGCGATATCCGACCCCGTCCGGTATTCCTGGAAGGAGGCCGGCCGGGCGGCAGGGCCCGGTCCTGAATAGGAAGCTGAACCGGAAGCAGGGGCCGGGGTGGACATCATGCCCATATCGCCGTACTGGTTGTACGGGGCGACGGGGGCAGGCGTCCCGGTCGGGAGCGGCTGGACCGTCTCGGCCTGGCCGCCGATTATGGCCGTGTACACGTCACCCGGAAGGTACTGGGGCGTGTAGGTCACGCCGAACTGGGCCAGGCGCTGGACGGAAGACCGGAGGTTGTCCCGGGCGGCCGCGAGTTCCTGGTTGTAGAAGAACACCAGGTCGGGGTTGCTGGTCCGGTTCTCCGCCGCTCCGAGAGCGGACAGGTGGTACTCCTCGCTCGTTGCGGAGGCACGCAGGGCATCGGTCACGGCACCGCCCCCGCTCCCCACGAGCGTCGCGTACAGGACGCTCACCTGCGGGTCAGAGTACGAACCGGGCGGGCTCATCCCCGGGTACTGGAGCTGGTACCGGCCGATAACGGCGTCCCCGGCCGTTACGAGCACCGAGGCTGACTGGCCCATCGTACTGAAGAGAGGCTCGTTCGGGTTCTGGGTGGCAAAAGCGGTATAGAGATCGGCCTCGAGCCGCTGGTAATCCTGCGCGAGCAGGACATCCGACTGTTCAGCATCGGAGAGTGTCTCCGCACCGGCCGCCTGGAACCCTGCGCTGGCAGGACCGGCCCCGTACGCCGGGGCGATCGTCGGCAATGACAAGCCGGCAGGAGATGCCCTGGCCGGCAACGCAATACTGTACTGCTGGGCGCATCCCACGCCAATGGCGGCAATGCAGACAAGCAGACAGAGAACACCAAAAGCTGTTCGGGACATGAAACATCCCTCATAACCTCCCTTTTATTTTAATCTTTGGCCGGGTGGTTTCCTCTCATGCTGTCTGGAGGGCACAGAGCCATTTTTTGTACCTTAGTGCAGCAAAGCTTTCTGCAAATACGGGCACGGATCTGCCGGCAGGTATCTTCAGCCCGGTACCAGCCCGGCCATGCCAGCAGGAACCGGACGAGCGATCGCCCGGTCACTCACTCGCAGACCGGGACCAGCTTTCCCCTGAGTTTCTCTTCAAGGTCCAGGCGGAGCATCTCCGCCACGTTGTATGCCATCCCCTTGACTTTCTGGAGGACGAGCGGGTCGTTTTTCAGCCACTCCGTGTCGGTGACGGTATTGAACTGGGCCCCGTGAGTGCGGTACGCGATGGCGAACGGGGCGAGGATGTACCCCATCTGCTGGAAGTACAGGAAGATGTCCATCGCGGTCTTGGTGGCCCCGTCCTCGTGCCCGGAGACGGTGATGCCCACGATCTTGCCCTCCGTCAGGCCGGGTTTTTTAAGCAGGTAGAGGTTCTGGATGCAGTTCAGCCGGTCGAGAAAGTCCTTGAGCCGGGCTGCCATATTGTTCCAGTTGATCGGGGAGGCAACGATGACGGCCTTTGCCGCGATGATCATCTCGTGGAAGGCCGGCATGTCGTCGAGCTGGTCGCGGCACGGGTACCGGCAGGCATTGTCCCGCATGCTGTAACAGCACCAGCAGTGCCGGATCTCGTACTCGTTGATGTTGTACCGGCGGTAGCTCACACCCTTCTCTTTGAGCGCCTCCTCGACGAGATCGACCATGTATCCCGTATTGTTCGCCCGGTGGTTGCTCCCGTTGATCAGCAGGACATCGAATTTTTCACCGTCATACCGGAGTTTCTTCCTGTCCGTGATCTCCTCAAACTCCCGGGAGGTGCTCGAGCACTGCGGGCACTCGGCCGGCGGGCTGTCGCCCCGGAAGACGAACCCGCAGACATGGCATTTCCAGGTCTTAACGGGCTGCGAGCTGGTCGGCTTCGGTTCCCCTGATGCAGTAGTAGACATGGACAAATCCCTCCTGTTCCAGTACCGGGCACCCCGGGCAGAGGCACCCGAGCTCATCCTGTATGCAGGTGCTCTTCCCGGTCTTCGCAAGGCAATACGCGATCTCCTCGCCGCACTCGACAAAACTCGGGCACATCCTGCAGAGGCAGAGCCCGGCCCCCGTTTTCCGGTCCATGGTCATGGGCTCCACTCTCCTCAGCAGTTATATAAACGTTGCCGGAACCCGGCTGCGGCCTGCCGGAACATCCTTTGAGCCCAAGCCGGAACCGGCAGGAAAGAAAACGGGGGCCCGGAACGCGGGGGAATTCCGGCTTCGTCCCCCTTCCGGAAAAAACGGACTACAGGTCGATGAAGACCTCGTCTTTCTCCACCGATACGCGGTACGCCGGTTCCGGGTTCTTTGCCGGCCCGTGCACCGCATTGCCGGTCTTGAGCTCGAAGACCGATCCGTGACAGGGGCACCGCACGGTCTCCCCGTCGAGTTTCCCTCCCGACAGCCTGCACCCGCGATGGGTGCAGACGTTCCCGATTGCAAAATACTTCCCTCCGGCGTTTGCGATGAGGATCTGTTTGTCATCGATGGTAACCCCGTGAAGGGGCGCATTCGCGAGATCCTTTACCATGCCTGCTGACTTTTTTACCATTTCCATCTTCTCCTTTGCACCTGTCAGAAATACTGCCCGGCTTTCCCTGTGGGGGTCCCGGTCAGCAAAAAAAGAGGCTTAGTAGCCTCCACTGCCATAATAGATTATCGTGGTCGGAACCGTTGTCGGTACAGTCGTGGGTGCAGGTGTCGGGGCCGGGGTCGCAAAGACCGGCAGGGTTCCTGAGATATTCGCTACCGCCCAGCTGTTGATCACGCCCTCTCCCTTTGCGGTGCCGGGGCCGGAGTCACCGCCGAAATAGTACAGCGGCCGTCCCCTGTACGAGCTCTGCATCGTCCCGTCGGCCCGGGTCACGGTCCCGAAGTCGGAGGCGTTCAGGAGGGACGGCGCCACCACGGAGCTTGCATAAAACGCCGGCCAGTTCGCAAGGCAGGCACCCGTGCAGTCGCTCGTCCCTGTTGAGTCCTTGCTGAAGTAGTAGAGGGTTTTACCGGAAGTATCGGTGAGGTAGGTGCCGAGCGCCGGCATGCTCGCTACCATCACGGTGTACTCCGGCTCTTTTATGACGTACCATTTCTTCAGGACATTCTCCCCGTTGACATCCCCGGGGCTGGCATCCTTCGCGAAATAATAGAGAGGCCACCCGTACCAGCTGATCTGCTGCTGCCCGTCCGCCCGGGTAAACGAGGAGAAGTCAGCCGGGTCAAGCGGCGGGGAGACCGTGACCGTGCCGACGAAGAAGGCCGGCCAGGTCGTGCTGCAGTTCAGGGCCCCGGTGCACGAGCTCGCGCCGCTTCCCGGGACGTCGTTGACGAAATAATACAGCGTCCGGCCGTTTGCGTCCGTGAGGATCTTCCCGAGCGGCGAGTCCGAGATTTTGATCGTGCCGGCAGGGGCCACTGTTGCCTGCGGCGAAGTGGGCAGGGGGGTTGTCTGTGACGGCGAAGACGACGTACATCCCGCCATCAGGACAGCTACTATGGCAAGCGATACCAGGCCTGCTAAAACCGTTGTCCGCATATTACACCATTCCTTTTTTCAGGTGCACATCCCGCGGCAAGGTTAAAAAGGTATTCCCGGGTTACCGGCGCTTTAGTCGGTCCAGTCGCGACCGGTCGTCCGGCCGGCTCTCCCGCACCCGCCTTTCATGCCGCCGGCCGGTAGGTGAGGAGAACCTTACCGCTCTTCCGGAAGACCCGTGTGTCGGCGAGGACCAGGTCCAGCTTCCCTGCATCCCGGAACAGGGACCTGCCGGCGCCCAGGATCACCGGGACGACCATCAGCTGGTACTCGTCGATGAGCGAAAGCTGCATCAGCTGCTGCACGATGCTTCCGCTGCCGAGGATCGTAACGTCCCCCGACCCCTTCATCCTGCGGATCCCGTCCGGCCTGATCTCTGGAAGCACTGTGACGTTTTTCCAGACCGGCCCGTCCTTCTCGGGTCCCAGGGTCCCCGATATGACGAACTTCGGCCGCTCGTTCATCACCTTTGCCGTCACCGGGTCGGACGCGATCCCGGCCGGGGTCGGCCAGAAACCCTTCATGATCTCGTACGTCTTCCGGCCAAAAAGGAGCGAACCGGCCATCCCCGACACCTCGGCCGAGAACGCCGCC